>JAGCIC010000145.1 GCA_017648805.1 Clostridia bacterium | reverse complement strand
GTGCCTTTTACGGGATTAGTCTTCATCCGTTCTCCTTTTCGGTCTGTCCGGCCGTTATATCGCTGCGGCGAAGGCGTTGTTCAGCCGTCCTTCGCCGTTCGGGCCCGTTCAGCCAGGTCGCGTATATAGGTTCCGCTTCGGAGCGTTCCGAAGCAAAAACGCCAATATCTACTGCTCGGTATCCCCGCTGCTGCGCGGCGCCTCCGGTTCCGGAGCATCCCCGCCGCCCGCCGTCGTTTCCTCGGGCTGCTTTTCTTCGGCCTTTTCAGGCGCTTCTGGCTTGGACGTGCCGGGGGCTTCCTGCTTGAAGAAGCGGTATGCCTCGGCCTTGGCGGGATCGTATTCCCGGTCTTCCATGAAAGCCTCGAAGGCCTCCCGGTCCAGCTTTTCCTTTTCCATCAGCAGTTTGACCAGCCCGTCCAGCTTGTCGCGGTGCTGTTCCAGTATCTCGGTCGCCCGCTGCTTGCCCTCGGTTATGAGCCTGCGCACTTCGTCGTCCACGTCGCTCATCAGTTTCTCGGACAGGCCGGAAGAGGTCTGGGCGAACTGACGGCCCAGGAACACTTCCCTTTCGCCGCTCAGATAGATGGGACCCAGCTCGCTCATGCCGTACTCGGTGACCATGCTGCGGGCCAGGGAGGTGGCGTTCTTGATGTCGCTGGTGCCGCCGGTGGTCACGTCGCCGTACACCAGCTGCTCGGCGCACATGCCGCCCATGGACATGGCGATGTGGGCGCGCAGACGGTTGGATGACATGTAGTTGGTCTTCTCGTCAGGCAGCCACTTGGTGTAACCTCCCGCCATTCCGCGGGGAATGGTGGTGATCTCCTGAACCTTCTCGCACTCGGGGATGTAGTAGGCTACCAGAGCGTGGCCCGCCTCGTGATAGGCCACCATCTCCTTGTCCTTGGGGGGTATCAGGTGGCTCTTCTTTTCAAGGCCCATGGTCACGCGGTTGATTGCGGACTCCACCTCTGCAAAACCGATCCGGCTTTTGTTTTCCCGGGCGGCCAGCAGGGCGGCCTCGTTCATTATGTTGGCCAGGTCAGCGCCGGTGGCGCCCGCGGTCATTATCGCCACAGTGTGCAGGTCCACGTCGGAAGCCAGGGGCTTGCCCTTGGAGTGGACCTTAAGTATCTCCTCGCGGCCCTTAACGTCCGGATAGTTCACCAGCACCTGCCGGTCAAAGCGGCCGGGACGCAGCAGCGCGGGGTCGAGTATGTCGCTTCTGTTGGTGGCGGCCAGCACTATAACGCCGGAATTCGCGGTAAAGCCGTCCATTTCCACCAGCAGCTGGTTCAGGGTCTGTTCCCTTTCGTCATGGCCTCCGCCCAGGCCCGCGCCCCTCTGGCGGCCTATGGCGTCGATCTCGTCTATGAATATCATGCTGGGAGCGGTCTTCTTGGCCTGGTCGAACAGGTCCCTCACGCGGCTGGCGCCCACGCCCACGTACATCTCCATGAACTCGGAGCCGCTTATGGTGTAGAAAGGCACGCCCGCTTCACCCGCCACCGCCTTGGCAAGCAGCGTCTTGCCCGTGCCGGGAGGGCCTATGAGCAGCACGCCCTTGGGGATCTTGGCGCCCAGCTTGGTGTACTTGTCGGGAGCCTTAAGAAAGTCCACGACTTCTTTCAGTTCCTGCTTTTCCTCCTCCGCGCCCGCCACGTCGGGGTAGCGGATGGGGTTCTTGGAGGGATCTACCAGCTTGGTCCTGCCCCGCACGAAGTTGTTCGCGCCCCGGTTCGCCCCGGACTGCATGCGCATGATGAATATCATTATGCCCACGAACAGCAGTATGGAGATTATGGAAGGCAGCAGCTGCAAAAACACGCTGGGGCTCTCCGCCTCCTTGGTGGAGAAGGTGAAGCGGTAGCCGGTGGGGCTCACGCTCTTGCCCAGCACCGATTCGTATATGGCGCCCACGTCCTTGTAGAACTGCTCCGTGGAGGGCAGCGTGCAGGCGAAGTCGTAATACTTGTTGCCGAAACGCTCGTCGGGTATCAGGCTGTTTTCCTTAAGGCCGTACAGCCGGTCCGTCTGTATGAGCACGCTTTTCACCGTGCCGGACTCGCTCGCGCCCTCTGCGCCCTCGGAGAGCTTAAGGTCGTTTTCTATCCTCTCCAGCAGCTGAGAATAACTGAGCTCTTCCGGCTCGGCCATCTGAGAAGGCGTGCCCGTCATGGTGACCACAAGCAGTATGCCCGCTATGATTATCGCGTAAATCGCCAGGGTCCTGAATATGCCCCTTCGTCTGTTATCCAATACAGAATTTCCTCTCTTTCGAAACACTGAACGCTATTTGTTGTTTATTGTATCATAAACCCCGGAAAAACGCAAACGTCAAAGTAGGTCAAAATCGTTGCGGGCGCATTAAATGTGTGTAAAAAGCTGTCCGCTTTCCGGGAGGCTGTCCCGCGGGCAAAAGCCCGCAGCTTTAACTTGCCAAACTTACCTTATAGATGTATAATATAATATCATTTCCTAAAATACGGAAGGTATGCCCATGTCCATAAGATGCTCCGCAAAAGCCCTGATACTCGACGAGGGCAGGCTTTTGCTCAACAAGTGCGTCTCCCACGCGGGAGTCTATTACACCCTGCCCGGCGGCGGTATGCACGACGGCGAGATACTCACCGAGGCGGTCAAGCGGGAAGTAATGGAAGAGACGGGCCTGACCGTCACCCCGATGCGCCTGAGCTGCGTGTTCGAGCGGGTGACCCAGAACGCCCAGGGCGCGGTGAGCGCCCACAAAATGTACTTCGTGTTCCTGTGCCGTCCCGACAAGGACGTGCCCGCTAAGGAACCCGCCGAAAGGGACCTGTACCAGGTGGGCATGGAGTGGCTCACCCTCAAGCAGGCCTCCGAGGCGCCCCTGTTCCCCCGTGTCATACGGGACAACCTGCCTGCCCTTATAGATTACGGCGAGACCCTGTTCCTGGGCAGCGAAAAGCGGGGAGGCGGCTTTGAGAATTCTGGGAATTGACCCCGGCCTGGCCCTGATGGGCTACGGGGTGATCGACTACACGGGCGGAAATTACACCCTGCTGACCAGCGGGGTGATCTCCACCATGGCCCATTCCCCCATGCCCCAGCGCTTAAGGACGATCTACACGGGCTTAAGCCAGCTGTTCGACATTTACGAGCCCGACGACGTGGCGTTTGAGGAGCTTTTCTTCAACCAGAACGTGACCACCGCAATAGCCGTGGCCCAGGCCAGGGGCGCGGCGCTGGTGGCGTGCGCACAGAGGACCGAGAACCTCTACGAGTACACTCCCCTGCAGATAAAGCAGGCCATCACCGGCTGGGGCCGGGCGGAAAAGCAGCAGATGCAGAGCATGGTCAAGCTGCTGCTCAAGCTGGACTCCATAATAAAGCCCGACGACGCCGCCGACGCGGTGGCCGTTGCCCTCACCCACGCCAACTGCCAGCACGCGAAGGAAAGCTTCAAAATAAAGTGAACCGGCGGCGTTCCCTCTCTGCCGCACGCAGGCGGCAAGAAAACACGGTTATCATACACCCGGCACAATAAAATCATTCAGGAGCATATCATGCAGAAAACACTTAACGAGAACAGTATCGGTCAGATCATCTACCGCGTGGTGGCGGGCATCCTGTTCGGCTTCGCCAACGTGATACCGGGCGTATCCGGCGGCACCGTAATGGTAGTGCTGGGCCTGTACGAGCGCATCATCGCCATCATCACCGACTTCTTCAGGAAGATAAAGACCGAGTGGAAGTTCTTCCTGCCCATAATTGTCGGCATGGGCATCGCCATCGTGCTGTTCGGCAAGGTCATGAGCGGCCTGCTCTCAAAGCACGCGAAAGTCACCCAGATGTTCTTTATAGGCATCATAGTGTTCTCGATCCCCGGCATATTCAAACGCGCTGCGTATAACGAAAAGAAAAAGCTGAACATCAAGCCCCTGCACGTGGTGATCTTCCTTCTGGTGCTGGCGCTGATGGTGTTCATGTTCCTGTCCGACGCCTCCAGCCAGAAAGAGGCCATAAAGAACGCCAAGGACGCTTCCGCAGAGTATACCGCAGACCACTCCGTGTTCAGGCTGCTGATGCTGGTGGTGTACGGCGCCATAGCCTGCTCCACCATGATAATCCCCGGCATTTCCGGCAGCCTCGTGATGGTGATGCTGGGCCAGTACAAAGCCGTTATCGACGCCGTGGCACATTTCGACATAGTGACCCTGCTGCCCTTCGGCATCGGCTGCGTGCTGGGGCTGGTGTTCGTGGCCAAGCTGATCCGCTGGCTGATGAAGAACCATTCCCAGGCCACATATTCCGCCATACTGGGCTTTGTTATAGGCTCCATACTGCCCGTGTTCCCGGGCTTCCCCGCCGCGGCGCAGGCCGCGCCCATCATCGCGTTCGTGATAGGCGGCGCGGTGATCACCTTCTTCGAGCTGATCGGCGAAAGACAGAATAAGCAATAATAACACCCCGTTTTCCTATAAAACTTTCGAAAGGGGCATATCTTCATGGGCAGATCTCTGGCCGAATGGAAACCCGGCGACCCGATGATTAACGAAAGGGATTACTGGCAGGATCCGAATTACGTGGCGCCCGATCCCGAAAAAGAAAAACTGGTGCTCAAACTCGCCACGCTCATCACCGACCGTTACCTAAAGAAATTCACGGGCAGGATCAACAACCGGGATCCCGAGTACTGGATGCTGGACATGATCCTGAACAAGGAGCAGGTCAAATTCCTTCTGAGCTTCAAAAAGACCCGCGTTCCATATACCGTGGAGGAGCTCGCCCGGAAAAACGGCATGTCCCTTGAAGACTGTCAAAAGATGGTGGAGCGCCTGCGCTGGATAGGCGTGATCGAGCAGAACCGCGCCAAGACCGAGGACAAGCACCTGCAGTACGAGCTGCCCATATTCGTGCCCGGCAGCGCGGAATTCATGATGATGCAGGACAAGCTCACGGATGAATTTCCCCAGCTTGCCACCTTCTTTAACCTTATGACCCAGCTGCCCCTGGGCGGCATAACCCAGATGGTGCCTCCGGGAGGCAGCGGCATAGGCATGCACGTCATTCCCGTGGAGAAGGCCATAAGCATGGAAAACCGGTCCGTGCCGGTGGAGCATCTGTCCCGCTGGATAGACATGTACGACAAGTTCGGCATCTCCGAATGCTCCTGCCGCAAGCAGCAGGCCATGAGAGGCGAAGGCAGCGGCGAGATCCGCGGCAATTACTGCATCGGCATGGGCGACATGGCGGAGTACATGGACGACCGCGGCATCGGACATTACGTGACCAAAGAAGAAGTCTACGAGATCCTTGCCCGCGCCGAGCGCCACGGCTACGTGCACCAGATAACCAACATAGACGGCGAAGGCAAGATAGTGGCCATATGCAACTGCGCCCCGGGCGTGTGCAACGCCCTGAGGACCAGCCAGCTGTACAACACGCCCAACCTGTCCGCCTCCGCCTACCGCGCCCACGTGGAAAAGGAAAAGTGCGTGGCCTGCGGCAAGTGCGTGGAGGTGTGCCCCGTGGGCGCGGCCAAGCTGGGCCAGAAGCTGTGCAAAAAGGACGGCAGCGCGGTAACATCTCCCAAGACCCAGCTGCCCGACGGGCGCAGGTGGGGCGTGGACAAGTGGAACTACAACTACCGCGACGACGCCAAGATCAACTGCTACGAGAGCGGCACCGCCCCCTGCAAGACCGCATGTCCCGTGCACCTGTCCGTGCAGGGCTACATCAAAATGGCTTCCGAAGGCAGGTACGAGGACGCGCTTAAGCTCATAAAACAGGACAACCCCTTCCCCCTGGTGTGCGGCAGCGTGTGCAACCGCAGGTGCGAGGACGCCTGCACCCGCGGCACCGTGGACCAGCCCCTGGCAATAGACGAAATAAAGAAATTCATCGCTGCCCTGGAACTGGACAATGGCAAGCGCTTCGTGCCCCTGTGCGAAAAGCACGACGGCGGCATGTGGGGCGACGAGTTCAAGGTGGCGGTGATAGGTTCCGGCCCCGCGGGCCTGAGCTGCGCCTACTTCTTAAGGCGGGACGGCTACCCCGTGACCGTGTTCGAGAAGGAAGACAAGCCCGGCGGCATGCTCAGGTACGGCATCCCCTCCTACCGGCTGGAAAAGGACGTGCTGGACGCAGAGATAGACGTGTTCAGGCAGATGGGCATAGAGATCAAGTGCGGCGTGGAAGTGGGCAAAGACGTCACCATACAGCAGCTGCGCGAGCAGGGCTACAAGGCCTTCTTCGTGGCCCCCGGCATGCAGGGCGGCCGCCTGGCGGGCGTGCCCGGAGAAGACGCCGCGGGCGTAGAGACCGGCGTGGACTTCCTGCGCCGCCTGAACCGCGACCCCGAAAACGTGCGCCTTTCCGGCAAGACCCTGGTGGTGGGCGGCGGCAACGTGGCCATAGACGTGGCGGGCAGCGCCTTAAGGGCGGGTTCCGACGAAGTGGTCATGCTGTGCCTGGAGCAGCCGGACGAGATGCCCGCCTCAAAGGACGAAGTCGCAGAGGCTCTCTCCGACGGCGTCATGATACAGAACGGCTGGGGTCCCAAGGAAGTGCTCAAGGACGAAAACGGCCGCCTGAAGGCCGTGGTTTTCAAAAAGTGCCTGCGGGTGTACGACGAGAACCGCCGCTTCAGCCCCGAATACGACGAATACGACACCCAGACCGTATACTGCGACAACCTGCTTCTCTCCATCGGCCAGGCAGCCAGGTGGGGCGATATGCTCAAGGGCACCAAAGCGGTCATAAAGCCCAACGGCACCGTGGAGGCCGACCCCCTGACCCGCCAGACCGCCGAAAGCGACATATTCGTGGGCGGCGACGTGTTCACCGGCGCGCGCTTCGCTATCGACGCCATCGCGGGCGGCCGTGAAGGTGCAGTGTCCATAAACCGCTACGTGCATCCCGGCAACCGGCTGGACCTGGCCAGGGACCGCCGCGAGTTCGTGGAGCTGGACAAGAGCGACATAATGGATCCCACCCGCATGGAGAGTTTCGACAGCGCGCCCCGGCAGCTGCCCGGGCGCAAGGCGGGCGTTGCGAAGGACACTTTCCGCGACCTGCGCCTTACGCTCACCGAGGACCAGGTCAAAGCCGAGGCGAAACGCTGCCTGGGCTGCGGCGCCACCACCGTGGACACCAACCGCTGCATAGGCTGCGGCCTGTGCACCACCAAGTGCGAGTTCGACGCCATACACCTTAAAAGGGACAACCCCCGCGCCAGCGACATGTGCCGCGCGGAGGACAAGGTCAAAAAACTGCTGCCATACGTGATCAAGCGCGGCGTAAAGATCGCGCTGGGCATCACCGGGGACAAATAGAACAACGTAGGTTTATCTCTGACAGATATGTACATACCTATCCTTGACGTCCGCGCGGGGATAGAGGCGGAAAACGCCGCCCGCGCCGAAAAAGTCCGCGCTTTTCTTGAAGAAAAGGGCGTGTTCCTGATAAACCTCATGGCCTCCCCCGGGGCAGGCAAGACCACATTGCTGTGCCGGCTTATCGACCTGCTCAGGGGCGATTTCTCCATAGGCGTAATGGAGGCGGACGTGGACAGCGACGTGGACGCCCGCGCCGCAGCCCTGCACGGGGCGAAAGCGGTGCAGCTGCACACCGGCGGAATGTGCCACATGGACGCGAAAATGACCCTGGAAGGGCTTAAGGCTTTCGGGGATGGGCTGCCGCAGCTGGTGTTCCTTGAAAACGTGGGCAATATGGTGTGCCCCGCGGAGTTCGACACCGGCGCGCAGCTGAAACTCATGCTTTTAAGCGTGCCCGAGGGCGACGACAAGCCCCTTAAGTATCCGCTGATGTTCCAAGTGAGCGAGCTTCTGGGCGTCACCAAGTGCGACACCCTGCCCGTTTTCGACTTCGATTTTGACAGACTCAAGGCCAACCTTGCGAATATAAACCCGTCCCTGCCCGTATTCCCCCTCTCCTGCAAAAATGGAGAAGGCGTCGAGACGCTTGCGGACGAATTGAGGAGGCGCGTATGTTCGACCATCCCGAAAACCTGCTGATCCCCCTGCCGGAAGACATTTTGCGGGCCAAGCACGCCGGCGAATTTGAGCTGTGTCTGCGCCTTATAGAGCGCAAGCTGGCTGCTCCCCGCACCAGCGATATGCTCAAAGCGCGCCTGGAGTTCGAAAAGCAGACCCTGCCCCGGCTGATAAAGCGTTACCCATATGACCGGGAAGCCGCGCTGGAAGTCGCAAAAAAGCGCATAAGCGGCTTTACCGAAGCGGAACTGGACGAGGCGGAGCTGGAAGGCCAGGTGGATTACATATTCGTTAAGGGCGAAAAGCGCTACGTCACCAGCTTTGCGGGCTCGCTGCTCAAGTTCCACCCGGAATGGAAGGACCGGGAAATGGCTCCCCCGGACAAGGATTCCCCCGACCTGGACGAGTTCATCGCCGAGATCAAGCAAAAGGGCGAAGCGGGTTACCGTTTTTCCGTGACTTCCGGCCTTAAAATAGAGGACACCGCGTTCGAAAAGGGCGAAACTTACACCGTGCACATCCCCGTGCCCGCGCCTTCCGCCCAGCAGGCGGCGGAGGACATAGCGATCACCGCCGACAGCGATGGCTTTGTCGCGCCCGCCGACGCGTATCACAGGACAGTGTGCTACAGGCGTACGCTCGGCGAAAACACGCCATTTGAAGTGAGCTTCGCCTACACTTCCCGCCTTAAGTACGTGCGCCCCTTCGGGGAAGCGCCGTATATCGTGTATCCCTCCGTGCCCGCGCCGGTGCCCGAAGACCTGGAGCAGCAATACCCACACATAGTGTTCACCCCGTACCTCACCAACCTGGCAAAGCAGATCGCCGGCGAAGAGACACGGCCGCTGTACCTGGCCCGGCGGGTGTATGACTACATAACCACCCACGTGCGCTACAGTTTCATGCGCAGCTACAGCCTGATAGAGAACCACGCCCAGTACGCCGCCGTGAACTACAAGGGCGACTGCGGCATACAGGCGGTGCTGTTCATCGCACTGTGCCGGATACTGGGCATCCCCGCCCGCTGGCAGAGCGGCCTTACCGTGGGCTACAAGACCACGGGCAACCACGACTGGGCGATGTTCTACACCCGGGAGTTCGGCTGGCTGTTCGCCGACCCCTCCTTCGGCGGCGGCGCCCGCAGAAACGGCAAACCCGAACGCTGGGACTATTACTTCGGCACCCTGGACCCCTTCCGAATGGTGGCCAACCGAGCCTATTACAAGGATTTCGACCCGCCCAAGCATTTCCTGCGCTACGATCCCTGCGACAATCAGGACGGCGAGGTGGAAACCGGGACGCGCGGGCTGGACAACCTGGAATACGACAAGACCGACACGGTCACCGAATTCAAAAAACTGTAAGGAGCGAGCATGCGCTTTAAGCTCATCGCCGTTGACATAGACGGTACGCTTTTGAACCCCAAACGGGAACTGGAAGAAGAGACGGTCAAAGCCGCCCGCGCCTGCATGGACAAAGGCGCCTACTTCGTGCTGTCTTCCGGGCGCATGCCGCCCGCGCTCAAGGGCATCGCGGAAAAGCTGGGCGTCAACGCCCCGGCGGTGTGCTATAACGGCGGCGCGGTGGTGGACCTGTTAAGCGGCAGGGTGCTCTACCAGACGCCCGTAGAGATAGACCTTGCCAGAGAGATCGCGCTGGAAGCGGAGAAAATGGGGCTGTACCTGCACGCCTTCGTGGGCGGCAGCTACATCGCGCCCTATTACTGCTCCCTGACCCGTGGCTACGAGGAACTGTGCGGCGTCAAAGCCCGGGTGACGGGCAAGCCCATTTCCCAAAGCCTCACCGAAGCGCCCATGAAGCTGCTGATACTGGACAGTCCCGAAGGCGCCGCCAAAGCCCTGCCCATACTTAAGCAGAAATTCGAGGGCCGCGCAACGCTGATGCAGAGTCAGAAGCACATGATAGAGTGCGTGGGCAACGAGACCTCCAAGGCGGGCGCTCTGGAATTTCTGAGAAAGTCGCTGGGCGTCGCACCGGACGAGACCTGCGCCTTCGGAGACGGCCAGAACGACCTGGACATGCTTTTGTGGGCAAGGTACCCCTTCGTTATGGAAAACGCGCCCGAGAGCGTTAAAAACCATTCTCCGCGCTTTGTGATCTGCCCGCCCAACACCGACCTGGGCGTAGCCAGAACGCTGTTAAAGGAGCTTGAAGCATGATAAGGGAAGCCGATCTCGTTTCCGCGCTGAAGCTGGACATAATCGTGCCCAGCGCCACCGGGGAACTGCCCATAAACGAAGCCAACATCTGCCGCCCCGGCCTCCAGCTTACCGGCTACTGGGATTTTTTCGCCTTTGAGCGCCCCCAGCTGTTCGGCAAGGTGGAAATGGCGTATCTGGATACGCTGAGCGAAGCTACCCTGGGTGCGCGGCTCAACACGTTTTTCTCCTTCGCCCTGCCCTGCGTGATAGTGTGCCGGGGACACTCCATTCCCCCCATAATGCTGGAACTGGCGAAGAAGCGCTCCATCCCCGTGTACCGCACCAACGAGATCACCGTCAAGCTGGAGATGGACATAATCAACTACCTGCGTGACGCCCTGGCACCCAGCATCACCATGCACGGCGTGCTGGTGGACGTGTACGGCGTGGGCTTGCTCATCACCGGCAAAAGCGGCGTGGGCAAAAGCGAAAGCGCGCTGGAACTTGTCAAGCGCGGGCACCGGCTGGTGGCGGACGACGTGGTGGAGATCAAGAAGGTCAACGAGACCCGCCTGACCGGCACCGCGCCCGAAGCCATACGCCACCTTATGGAGATCCGCGGCATAGGCCTGATAGACATATACACCATGTACGGAGTGGCCAGCGTGATCCGCTCCAAGTCCATAGACCTGGTGGTGCACATGGAAATGTGGCAGGAAGGCGCGTCTTACGAACGCCTGGGCATGAGCACCCAGACCAAGGAGATACTGGGCGTAAAGGTGCCTTATCTGCTGCTCCCCATACACCCCGGGCGCAACATCGCCATAGTTCTGGAAGTAGCCGCCCGCAACCTGCGCCTGAAGCAGATGGGTTTTTCCGCCGCCGACGTGCTTCTGAGCAGGCAGGAAAAGCTGACCGGAAAGGAATAAAACATGAACCTGCGTCAACAGATCAGGGATGAAGCGCTCAGACTGGGCGCGTACGAGTGCGGTTTCGCCCCGACAGAAGAGATCCGCGTGTCCCCCATGGTAAGGCAGCTGTGCGAAAAGAACGCCTGCGGCGCTTACGGCAAAAGCTGGGCATGCCCCCCGGGCGTGGGCCCCATAGAGGAATGCGAAGCGCGGATGAAAGCCTACACCACCGTGTTCATGTTCTCTACCCGCCACGAACTGGAGGACTCCTACGACTTCGAGGGCATGATAGCGGGCAAGGACGCCCATATGGCCGTGGAGCCGGGCATATTCGCCATGCTCAGGGAAAAGCTGGGCGACGATCTGCTCATACTGGCCACCGAGGGCTGCAAACGCTGCAAAAACTGCACCTATCCGGACGCGCCCTGCCGCTTTCCGGAGAGCCTGCATCCTTCCATAGAGAGTCACGGCGTGGAGGTGAACGTGCTGGCGGGCACCTGCGGCATACGCTACCACAACGGCAAAAACACCGTGACCTACCACACCTGCGTATTCTTTAACGAGCCTGAAAACAACTGATATATAGCGGAGGAAAGATCATGTATTACATCGGTATCGACCTGGGCGGCATGAGCGTGAAAGCGGGACTGGTGGACGAGGAAGGCCGCATCGTGCGCAAGGCCACCTGCCCCACCCTGGTGGAAAGGGGCGCCCGTCCCATAGTGGACGACATGGCGCGGCTGTGCGTCGACCTGATCAGGGACGAAGGCATTTCCGAGGACGAAGTCAAGGCCATAGGCGTAGGCCTGCCCGGCATAGAGGATCCGGTGACCGGCCACGTGCCCTTCTGCACCAACCTGTACTGGCATGAGGTGCCCGTGCGCGAATGGATGAACGAGACCATCAAAAAGCCCATCTTCATAGGCAACGACGCCACCGTGGCGGGTCTGGCCGAAAGCGTGGCGGGCGTAAGCAAGGGCAAGAACTCCAGCGTATTCGTGACTCTCGGCACCGGCGTGGGCGGCGGCATAGTGCTGGGCGGCAAGGTGTACAGCGGCTTCCACGGCGTGGGCAGCGAGATCGGCCACATGATCACCGTTTCCGGCGGCGACGAGTGCACCTGCGGCAACCGGGGTTGCTGGGAAAGGTACGCTTCCGCGGGCGCCATCATCCGCCGCGGCCGCGAAGCCGCCCAGGCGCATCCCGAAAGCAAGATCTATAAGGACGTGGACGGCAAGCTGGACGACATCACCGCCAAGATCGTCATCGACGCCGCCAAGGCGGGGGACGAGACCGCCGTCAAGGTTTTCGACAACTATGTGTTCCACCTGTGCGAAGGCCTGGTGAGCATAATCAACCTGATCGACCCGGAAGTCATAGTGCTGGGCGGCGGCGTGAGCCATGCGGGGCAGTTCCTGCTGGACGCCATAAACAAGACCCTGCCCGGCATGGTGTTCTACAAGACCATGCCCTACGCCACGATTGCCCTGGCCACCCTGGGCAACGACGCCGGCATCATCGGCGCCGCGATGCTGGGCAAATAAACAACACAGCAAATCAAAGGAGTCAAACATGGAAGTACGCACCCGTTTCGCCCCCAGCCCCACCGGCTACATGCACCTGGGGAATCTAAGGACCGCCCTGTACGCCTATCTGTGGGCGCGCAGGAACGGCGGCAAATTCATACTGCGCATCGAGGACACGGACCAGGAGCGCGAAGTCGCCGGCGCCGTGGACGTGATATACAATTCCCTGGCCACCGCGGGCCTGGAGCACGACGAAGGCCCCGACGTGGGCGGCCCCACAGGCCCCTACGTACAGAGCGAGAGAAAGCCCCTGTACATGCCCTACGCCGAGCAGCTCATCGCCTCCGGCCACGCCTACCGCTGCTTCTGCACCAAGGAGCGGCTGGAAGAGGCCCGGAAAGAGGCCGAAAGCAAAGGCGAGACCTTCAAATACGACAAAAAGTGCCTGCACCTGTCCAAAGAGGAGATACAGGCCAAGCTGGATGCGGGCGAGCCTTACGTGATCCGCCAGAACGTGCCCACCACCGGCCGCGCAGGCTTCGACGACGTTATCTACGGCCGCGTGGAAGTGGACTGCTCCACGCTGGACGACAACGTGCTGATAAAGGCGGACGGGCTGCCTACATACAACTTCGCCAACGTTATCGACGACCACCTGATGGGCATAACCCACGTGATGCGTGGCAACGAGTACCTGTCCAGCGCTCCCAAGTACAACCTTCTGTACGAGGCCTTCGGCTGGCAGCCCCCCGTATCCGTGCACCTGACCCCCGTCATGTGCCGCGACACCGCCGTTACCGAGAACGGCGAAACGGTGGAGATCACCCGCAAGATGTCCAAGCGCAAGGGCGACCCCAGCTTCGAGGACCTGCTTTCCCAGGGCTATCTGGTGGAGGCGGTGATCAACTATCTGGTGCTGCTGGGCTGGTCTCCCCGGGGCGAAAGGGAAATCTACTCCCTGGACGAGCTCAAGCAGGTGTTCGACCTGGAGGGCCTGAGCAAGTCCCCCAGCATTTTCGACATACAGAAAATGAACTGGTTCAACGCCGAGTACATCCGC
This sequence comes from Clostridia bacterium, assembly GCA_017648805.1. The sequence continues at coordinate 17,178 of JAGCIC010000145.1, read as the reverse complement.
GCGCTCACTCCCGAAAAGTACCTGGAGCACGCCCGCCCCTGGCTGAACAAGGTGCTGGACGAGAAGCGCTTCGATTACAGGCGCCTGTGCGAGCTGCTGCAGCCCCGCACGGAGTACTTCGCCCAGCTGCCCGGCATGGTGGACTTCCTGGCCGAGATGCCGGAGTTCTCAAACGAGCTGTACGTGAACAAAAAGCAGAAGAGCGACCTTGCGACCGCAAAGACGGCGCTTGACGCCGCGCTGCCCCTGCTTGAAGGCATTGACGAATGGACCTAGACCGCCCTGCACGACAAAGTGATGGAAAAGATCGCCGACATGGGCATCAAGAACGGCCAGATGCTCTGGCCCCTGCGCATCGCCGTGTCCGGCAGGCAGTCCACTCCCGGCGGCGCATTCGAGATAATGTACCTGCTGGGCAGGGACGAGACGCTCAGGCGGCTCAGGGCTTCCGTCGCCGCGCTGTAAATAACCTGACACAGGCGTTAACGGCAGCCTGAAAACCGCTGCGCCGCCGATCTCCGACTATTTATTCCGAGGAAAAACCATGAATTACCAGCTTCCCGACTACTCCCGTTCCTCCCTGTCCATAAACTCCTCGATAACGGGGTACTTTGGAGCCAAAGGCGAATATCCGTCGCTGCCCGAGCTCGACAGGGAGCTTGCCAAAGACGGCATAAACAAGATACTGCTGGTGCTGTGCGACGGCATGGGCGAATATCTGCTCAAAAGGCATCTGGGCGCGGACAGCTTTCTGGTAAAGCGCGACGTGTGCAGCGTTTCCGCCGTGTTCCCCTCCACCACCACCGCCGCCACCACTTCCATCTGGACGGGGCTCAGTCCCATACAGCACGGCTGGCTGGGCTGGAGCCTGTACTTCAAGGAGTGCGCCGCGCAGATAGACACCTTTATCGGCACAGAGAGCAAGCGGGGGGACAGGTACCCGGGCGGCACTCCCGCCCCCGCGCTCATGCCCCTGCCCGCCCCTTTCAAAACGGGCGAAGCGGACGCGGAAGTGATAATGTACTTCCCCTTCCCCAGCTACTCCACCCACGGCGCTGACAAAAGCCACGTCATAAACGACTTTGAGGACCAGCTGCGCCTGGCGGTGCAGGACTGCAGCCGCCCCGGCAAAAAGATCATAGGCATATACAACGGCCAGCCCGACCACACCATGCACAGCGCGGGCGTGAACGCCCCGGAAACGGTGGAACAGTTCATGCGGGCGAACCGGCTGCTGGAACAGGCCGCTTCCGACCTGCCTTCCGATGCGCTCATGATCGTAACCGCCGACCACGGACTGGTGGACGCGACCAAACCGGTGATCCTTAACGAGATCCCGGAAATAAACGACTGTCTGTGGATGCCGCCTTCCATCGAGGCGCGCTGCGCCGCCTGTTTCGTGAAACCCTGGAAAAAGGAGCAGTTCGAGGCTGCCTTCAAAAAATACCTGGCGGCGGACTTCGTGCTGTTCACCCGGGAAGAGGCGCTGAAAACCGGGCTTATGGGCAAGGGCACGCCCCATCCCAAGAGCGAGGACTTCATGGGCGACTATCTGATCTGTGCCACGGGTCCTGCCTATATCAGGTACGACACAATCAACGGCAAGATACCCGACATGATAGGCATGCACGCGGGACTTACGAAGGAAGAGATGACCGTGCCCGTGATACTGGTCCGCGGAGGCCGCGGATGAAAAAGGGGCTCAGGCTGTTTTCTTTCGTATGCTGCGCGCTCACGGCGCTGGCGGCGCTGTATCTGTGCACGGCGGAAAAGCTGGGCTGGGCGCTGCCGGACGCGCTCAAAACACCCCTGACCCTCAACATGGCGCTTTTGTGCCTGTGCTTTATCGCGCTCACGCTGGCGCGCACCCGTGTCAGGGGCAGATTTCCGGAAACGGGCATATACCTGCTTCTGGCCGGATACGTGTTTTTGGTGTTCGGCGCGGTAAAGCTGATAGACGCAGCGGGAAAGGACGCTCCGGACGGCGCCGCTTTCGGCACCGAGGCGTATGCGTTTGCCGCCCTGTGCGCCCTGACGGCATGCGGCGGCAGATTCCTGTGCCCCGAGGCGGGACCTTCCCGGATCGGCCGGTTCATGGCGGTGTTCGCGCCTATGCTGGCGGGCGCCGTCTGCGCGCTGTGGCTGTTCGGGAAAAAACAGGCCGATATCGCCTTTGGCAGCCTTGCGGCGGTGCTGGCGGTGAGCCTGCCCGCCCTGCCTGGAATAATCCGGGCGAAAAAGGGCGAGGACACTCCCCTTGGCAAGGTGCTGGGCGGCATAAAGGCCGTGGTGATAGACGAAAAACTGGAAAAAGGCTTTGAGGGCATCAACCTGATGCCCGCCGATGGCGTGAGCGAAGAGATGCTTTTGTCCCTGGCGGCGGGCGCGCTGAGCGGGCTGGATATCATGCCCTCCGCCCTGGACAGGCTGGTCAGGGAAAGAGACCTGCCCCTGGACCCGGTGACCCAGCGGGAAGAGTGCGGGGACGGGGTCAAAGCGCTGCTGGGCGACAGCATGGTGCTGGCGGGCAGCGCCCAGTTCCTGACCGCGAACGGCGTTGCGTGCGAAGGCGAAGGCTTGAATATCGCCCGCAACGGCAAGTATATGGGCGAGCTGCTGCCCCAGGGCAAGCCCCGGCCCGAGATCGTCGAAGCGCTCAGTAAACTCGGTGAACTGCTGCCCCTGTACGCCTATCGGGGCGGAAAAAGCAAAAAGGCCGTTCCTATACATGTGGAGGACGGCGCGGTCGTCTCTGCCGGAAAGGAGATCCGCCTCAAAAAGGCTTCCGCGCAGAAGCACACGGCGCTACTTACGCTGGACGAGGCCACTCCCCTGCCCTACGCCGCGTGGACGGGCGACGACCCGGAACAGTTCTGCCGGGACGCGCAGACCCATTACACACTCAGAAAGAGCGTGCGCCGGCGCATGAACGCCTATCTGGTGTTCGAGGCTGCCGCGCTCATATTGGCCGCGGGAACACTCAAATTCCTGCTGAACATTACCATTCCCCTGTGGATATTCCCCCTGGCCGCGTTCGCGGCGGGGCTCATCCTTTCCAGATAATCAGGCTCATATCATAAAGGAGGCACAACCATGTTAAAAGGCATTTCCCCCATCGTCAGCCCCGAGCTCATCAAGATACTCATGGAAATGGGCCACGGAGACGAGATCGTGATCGGCGACGGCAACTTCCCCGCCGCTTCCGTAGCAAAACGGCTGGTGCGCCTGGACGGTCACGGCGTGAACGAAGTCCTTGACGCCGTGCTGCCCCTGTTCCCCCTGGACACCTACGTGGATGCGCCCGTGAGCCTGATGCAGGTCATGCCCGGCGACGACGTGGTGCCCGTGATCTGGGACGAATACCGCAAGACGGTGGACAAGTACGAGCCCGGCAGGAAGTTCGGTTATATCGAGCGTTTCGCCTTCTATGAGCGCGCGAAGAACGCCTACGCGGTGGTCGCGACAGGCGAAGGCGCCCTGTACGCCAACGTGATACTCAAAAAAGGCGTGGTAAAGTAATCAAAACACATAAAAATGGGGCTGCCCGGCAGCCCCATTTTGTTATGCGCTTATCTGCCGATACAGATCAGGCGCGTGCCGGGCTCCGACCCTTCGGAAACAAAAGCCCCGCCCCGGGAAAGCGTATCTCTTTCCCCGGCGGGTCTGTTCTATATTCCGGAAACCGCGGCTCAGGCCTGTTTTTCGTCTTTGGGTTGGGGCGGCGACGGGCGCTTTTTCCAGAACAGGCGCCTTTCGGGCAGCTTGATCTCGGGAGGCGTCTCGCCGTTTCTGCGGGCCACGAATTCCTTTATAAGGCTGGAGATCAATGCCACAACGGGCACGCCCAGTATCATGCCCGCGATGCCGAACATGTTGCCGCCCACCACTATGGCCACCAGCACCCAGAAGGGGCTCAGGCCCGTGGAATCGCCGAAGAGCAGCGGCTTTATCACGTTGCCGTCTATCTGCTGAAGCACCACCGTGAATATGATAAAGCCCAGCAGCAGGGTAGGCTTGGTCAGAAGCACTATGATTGCGCCCGCCACGCCGCCGATTATGGGTCCGAATGTGGGGATAAAGTTGGTCAGGCCCAGTATCACGGCCAGGATCAGCTGGTACGGCGCGGACACTATGCCCAGGAATATGAAGTTCGCCACACCTATTATCAGCGCGTCCATCAGGTTGCTGGACAGAAAGCGCATCATCAGCGCGTCGCCCCGCTTGATCACCGCGTTTATCTTTTCCGTGCGCGCCTCGCCCATCAGCGCCTTTTCGAGCTTCACCGAACCGGTCCTTAAGTTGTTCCTGTCCAGCAGGGCGTAGGTAGCCATGGTGATGACGATTATGAAGTTGACCAGGCGGCTTGACAGCTGCACCACGCCGTTCACGATGATATCGATGTTGCCGCTCAACCACTTGCCCAGGGTCTTCAAAAGCTCGTTGGAAGTGCCGATGGTCTTGTCCACATCGATCTCGACCACCTGTATGTGCTCCAGGTATTCCCTGAGCGTCTTTTTAAGGCTTTCCAGGTACTCGTCGAAGTGGTTCACGAAGCCCGTCGCGGAGGAGATTATCTGAGGTAGAAGCATGTACATGAACACCACGATCACCACGAGCAAAAGGATCAGAGAGAATATGCCCCCGATATGCGACTTGGCTTTCTGCGAAAGCTTCCTGGGCAGGAGTTTTTCCACGAACGCGGCGAAGGGACGCATGACGTATGCCAGCACCAGGCCCCAGATCACCGAGCTCACGTAGCCGAATATGCCTTTGATCTCAGCCAGTATGGTGGCATAGGAACCCAGCACCGTGTACATCACGGTGGCGCCCAGGGCGATGGCCAGGCCGCTGGATACTATGCGTTTGTCCGCGTGTTTGAACAGCTTCATCGCGCGCTCCTTTAAAATACTAAAAGGGGATTATCTTAGTTTACCAGGGAACGGCCCCGCGTCCGGTCTTGTTTTTTACCTGTCGCCGACGCCCGAAACGATTTTTCCGTACTCCCTGTAGGGCGGCAGCCCGTACAGTTCTATGTAGTCCGGTCCCAGGAAGCAGGCGAAACTGGTCAGATCCCGAAATCCCAGGGACAAGTACCAGCTGACATCCTGCCGCATCACTTCGGCGTTGAACTTGAGCCGCTTGGGCGGGCGCGTCCAGTCTGAGAAGCGGGAATTGTCCACCCAGTACTCCAGCGCCCTGGAATCTTTGACGCCGAAGAACTCAAGAAGTTCCTTCAGATGCCCGGTCTCCCCCAGGTTGGCTGGGTCGCTTATGGGGATATCGCTGTCCCGGTGGATGGGCGCGTATTCCAGATACACTCCCGGTTCCGGTCTGACCCGTTTCGGGACTTCAAGCGCGTCCTGATACGCCAGAAAACCGCACTTCGCTTCGGGATCGACCCGCCTGAAACCCTTGACTATGGCGTTGGTGATCTTAAGCGCCTGGTCGGCTACGGACAGTTTACGGCAGTTTTCGCAGCGGCAGCCGCCTTTTGTTATGTCATCCGGCCACAGGGTCACCCGGTCAAAGCGCCCGTTTAAGCGCTTAAGCAGCGTTTCCGCCTCATCGCTCACCCGCTCAAGCGCCTCACCGCAGGAAGCGCACAGGTTGCCGAAGGGCGTCCTTTCGCCGTTTTCGTCCTGCCTGAACCATTCGGGGTGAAGCCCGAACTCCTCCCTGGGCAGCAGATAACCTGCCCCGTGCTCGCACAGTTCCAGGCTCAGCCCCTGTTTCTGCGCCAGATCCAGCAGCCGACGGGTCTCGCAGGTCTCCAGCCAGTCCAGACAAGCAGCCAGTTTTTCGGCGGCTTTCCTGCCTCCGCCCGGATGGATGCCCAGTTCGTTTATACCGGCATCCTTAAGGGCGCAGACCAGCTCTTCTGTCAGGTCACAGGGGTTTATAATCCAGCCGCGGCGGCCTTCAGGCATACTTTCCTCCCGCAAAATGCGCTATCTTCTGGGATCCCTGCCGCCGGGGCCTTTGTCCCCCGGCAGACGGGGCAGCCTGCCTGCGTTTCTGCCTACGGGGGCAGGTTTGGCCGCATTCCGGCCCACCGGCGGCGCGGGACGTCTGGGAGTTGGGGCGGGCCTTGGAACCGCGCTCCTCACCCTCTGCACCGCGGGACGGGGCAGCGGCATGGGGCCCGCATGGGGACGCGGAGCCGGAGCGGCGCCTCTGGGCCGGGCGGGACGGGGCTTGGGCGCGGGGCGGAAGCCCATCACCGCGGGTATGAACTGCAGCAGGGGCTCTATCCTGAGCGCCAGTGTGCTGATCCTCACCGCGAAAAAGCCCAGCTGGTTAAGGTAAGGTATATCAAGAAAGGCTATGCCTTCGTCGTCCACCTGGGCGGCATATTCCTTGTAGTCGGTTATCTCCATGGTCTCAAAGGAGCGGATGTAATCGAAATCGCCGAAGCCGTTATTCCTCTGGAATACGTAATGCGCCATATTATCGACCTCCTTCTGCCTGAGTATAGCACTTTCGCCCGGTTTTTTCAAGAGCCGCGCCGGGAGCGCCCGGGAATAAAACACGCGCCCCCGCCGTGAGACGGAGGCGCGCACAGTGGCTGTTTATTTGCCCAGCAGCTTGGAGAAAAAGCCCTTGATCTTTGCAAGGAAGCCCTTGGTGTCGCCGCTCAGCGCCTTTTTGACGCCTTCGATGACCTGGTTCAGAGTGTCGGCAGGAAGCTGGCCCAGTATGCCTTCCAGTGCCTTCTTGGGGTCGGCAGTGAAAGCGGAGAGCAGGGACTTGTCGCCCTTGATGGCTGCAACCGCCTTGCTTATCAGAGAAGAGATATCCATACAAGTACGCTCCTTTCAAAAGATGACAGTATTATAGCGCAGCTTGGCGCAATAATCAATATTTTCGGAAAAAAACTCTGCATCTGTCGGAAAATAAGCATAAAAACGCCGTCCCGTGCGGGACGGCGCGTTTGTAAACGGGTCTTATCAGGCTGCGGCGTCAGCTTCGGCCTCGGCCAGGATCTGGGTGGCGTTTCCGCGGGGCTCACCGTAAGCCTCGGCGGTGATGTTGCCTTCCAGCACCTGATCGATGTAATCCATCAGCGCTTCGTCCATGGGGATACCGGTATCGAAGCCGGCGCCCTCGGAATAAGCCCTGTAGAACACGTTGTAGGTGTCACCGCCCGCGGCGCAGAAGTTGTTGGTGACTACCGCGTAAATGGCGTTCACGTCGAAGGGCTCGCCGTTGACCTCTTCAATGGTCACCCTCTGGATGGAAGCGGGAGCATAGTAGCTGGTCTCCTTGCCGTCCAGGCTGTACACAGCGCCCTGGTCAAAGGGCTTGGTGGTGTCCAGGGTCCACTTGATGCCGCTGGTCTGCGGGAAGCCGCCCACGGCGTCGGGAGTGCAGAAGGTGGAAGCTTCGAGCGCCTCAAGCAGCTCGGCGCCGGTCGCGTAGATGACCGCAACGGTGTTGCCGAAGGGCAGCACGGTGTTGATATCCTTCATGGTGATGTCGCCGGTACGGACCCAGGCGCGGATGCCGCCGCCGTTGGTGATGCCAACCACGTGGCTGGGTTCGACCTGCTCGATGCCGCCCTCTTTAACAACGCTCCATACCATGGCGTCGGTGATCAGGTCGCCCAGGTTGGTCTCCTCGGTGCGGTTGCCGGGGGCCTTGTCGCCGTTCAGGTCGACTTCGGTGGTGGCGAACACGGAGGCGTACATCGCGTCGATAGCGCTGATGATGCCTTCGGCCTTCGCAGCAACCAGAGCATCCTTCGCAAGGCCGTTGGTGGATACCAGGAAGTTGTCTTCCACGGTCTTGGTGGCGTTGTCGATCACGACCACGCCGACATAGGCGAACTTGGTGCCGGTGGACTGGATGGCCTGGCCCTCATTGCCCGCGGACATAACGGTGTGGGAATGGCCGTCGATGGTGAAGTCGATGCCTTCCACCTTCTCGAGCAGGTCCACGGAGCGGTAGCCGTTGGCAGCGCTCTCGGCATCCACGCCCAGGTGAGTCAGAGCGATGACCATGTCAGCGCCTTCGGCCTTGACCATGTCTACGGCTGCCTGCGCATAAGCAAAGTGATCTTCAAAGGTGGCGAAATGGATCTCCTTGATCAGGCCGGGGTGGACCTTTGTAGCGGTCTCGGGGGTCTCAATGCCCACAAAGCCGATCTTGATGGGCTCTTCACCCTTGCTGCCGGTCCACAGGGTGTAGGCGGGCAGTATGGCTTCGCCGTCCTCGTCCTTGATGACGTTGGCGCAGATGGCGGTGAACTCGGCCTTGGACAGATTTTCCATCACCTGGGCATAGCCGAAATCGAACTCATGGTTGCCCAGGGTCACGATGTCGTAGCCCGCCGCGTTCATCATTTCGACGGCAACGGCGCCCTTGTTGGTGGAAACGTAGATGGTGCCCTGGCTGAAATCGCCCGCGTCCACCGCTATGACGTCATCGGCGCCGAAGGAATAGAAATAGTCCCTCAGGGTGGGGATGTAGGCATAGCCGTCGATGGCACCGTGCACGTCGTTGGTGTGCAGGATGATGGTCTTTCCGGTATAATCGGTGGCAACGATCTTCGCGGGTTCGGCGAAGGCCACCGCTCCCAGCAGCATGACCGCCGCGAGAAGCAGGGATATAAGCTTGCGAAGCTTCATGTGGGTTCCCCTCCGAAAATAGATTTTGGAGCATTCTCCAACGCTATTTTAGTCTATTTTACGTAAAACAGCAAGGAAAGTAATGTAAAATTAGGCGCCGAAGCGGTCCGGACGCCTCCCGGCCCGCGGCGACGGGGCCACCGCTTTACAAATCTTCCCCCTTTTGTTATAATAACCTATACACTTTAGCGGGGCGGTGAACGCGCGTGATGAACGAAAAAGAGCTTAACCAGGAGCGGGAGTACACACGGCTTGTACAGTCGCTGCTGCTTCAGGCGATACAGAACTCAAAGGAGAACGCCCGGGAGCATCTGTCTTCCATAAAACAGCTGCTGGCCGACGCCTGGGATGACCTGCGCCTCAAGCCCACCGCCCTGAGCGAGCAGGACATGCAGGCGCTCTCCGGAGAGGTTGAACGTTACCTGGCCCGCAAGGCGTTCAACGACGACGTCGCCCGCCGCTACGAAAAAATGCTCATGGAACCCTTCTTCGCCCGTGTGGACTTCAAGCCCGACGACGAGGACGAAAAGCGCAAGATAGTCATCGGCCTGTACAGCCTGACAGGCGCCCAGGGCGACATACTGGTGCACGACTGGCGCGCGCCCGTGTGCAGCCTGTACTACGACGCAATGCCCGGGCGCGCCCGCTACGATTCCCCCCAGGGCATAATCAGCGGCGAAATGAGCCTGAAGCGCCAGTACCGCATGGAGAACGGGCGCCTCAAGTACTACGTAAACACCGACGTCAGCATAGAAGACGGCCTGCTTCTGGACATACTCGAAGGCGCGACCCACCGGCATATCCGCCAGATCGTATCCACCATACAGGCGGAACAGAATAAAGCCATCCGCTTCGGCAACGAAAAGCTGCTCAGCGTGGTGGGCAGCGCGGGCAGCGGCAAGACTTCCGTGGCCATGCACCGCATCGCCTATCTCATGTACCGCTACCGCGACAAGCTGGAAGCGGAAAAGATACTGGTCCTGTCCCCCTCCAACTCCTTCAGCGAGTATATTTCCACGGTGCTGCCGGAACTGGGCGAGGAAAACGTGCCCTCGCTGACTCTGTACAAGCTGCTGACGGAGACGCTCAAATGCAAGATCGAGCATCCGCTGGAGCAGAACGAAAAGCTGCTTACTCCGGAAGGCTATCCCCGCAGGGTATCCGTCAAGTTCAAAAGCGCCCTGGATTTTCTTGAGAGGCTGAGGTCTTACGCGCTTGAGTTCTCCCGCACGGGGCCCGAATTCAAGACCCTCAGGCTGGACAATAACGTGCTGTGCGAAAAATCCGAAATGGAGCGCATGTACCGCGTAGCGTTCGTGCAGCTCAAGCCCGCCCAGAGGATAGAGCGCATAAAGAACGTGCTGGAAAGCCGGCTGGAAAAGTGGGAGTTCACGCTGCTGGACAGCTACAGGGAACGCCTGAAAAACCAGTATTCCGGCCGTGAGCTGGACATCGCCGCCCGCTTTAACGTGAGCCACCGGCTGCAGCCCCTGAGGCAGGAGATCAAGACGCTGGCCAAAGTCACGGTGTCCGAGCTCTACGCCCGGGCGCTCAGCGACGCCCCGGACAGGCTGGGCGAGATCGCCGCTGAAAACGCCCGCAACAAAGTAGTTTGGTGGGAGGACGCCCCGGGCATCATGTTCCTGAGCCTGTACCTGGGCTTTTCCAACCCGGAGAGGACCATACGGCATCTGGTGGTGGACGAGGCGCAGGACTATTCCTCCGTTGCGCTGGCGGCCCTGGGCCTGTACTACCCCATGGCCCACGTGACTCTGCTGGGCGATCCCAAGCAGCGCACCACCCCCGGCATGCACAAGCTGGATCCGGAGACCTGGAACTCCTGTTTCATGACCCCCGGCGCGCCTATGCTCAAGCTCACCCGCTGCTACCGTTCCACTCTCAACATCACCCGGCTGTGCAACGCCATACTACCCGACGGGGAGCAGGTGGCCGCCTTCGGGCGCGAGGGCGAAAATCCCGAAATACTGCCCCTGACCGACGAAAACGTGCTCGCGGCCGTCAAGGATTGCCAGGACAAGGGCTTCAAGAGCGTGTGCGTGGTCACCCGCACCCTCAAACAGGCGGACAGACTCAGCCGCATGATCCCCCATGCGCACCTGCTGGACGGCAGCGACGAGGACATCCTGTCCGATCCCGGCGACGTGGCGGTGGCTGGATACCAGCTTATGAAAGGCCTGGAATTCGACGCGGTGGTGGTGGCATGGCCCGCCGCCCGGCTTACCGACGGCGAGAGGCGCAGGCTGTATACCGCCTGCTCAAGGGCGCTTCACCAGCTGACCCTGTGCGCGGACGAAACGCTGATAAAGGAGCTGGCCATAATATCTTGAGGACGCAGATACTCGTTATCGGCGGGGGAGCCTCCGGCATGACCGCGGCCATAAGCGCCAGAACCGCGCGCCCGGACGCGGACGTGACCCTGCTGGAAGCCCTGCCCCGCTGCGGCAAAAAGCTGCTGGCCACCGGCAACGGCAGGTGCAACTTAATAAACCGGAACACCTCGCCCGAAAGCTACCCTTCGGGCGGGGCTTTCGCGTCTTACGCGCTGGACAAATTCGATCCCGCCCGCTTTTTTGAATTTCTGGGCATAGACACGGTATTTGACGGCGAAGGCCGGGGCTACCCCGCCGCCTTCCAGGCTTCCGGCGTGCTTGACGCGCTCAGACTGGCGCTTGACGAGTCCGGCGTAAAGCTTATCTGCGACTGCCCCGTCAAAAGCATTGCGCCAGGGAAGGGCGGCTATACCGTGAGCGTTCCCGGAGGCGAATATTCCGCCCGGAAGGTCATACTGGCCAGCGGGGGAAGCGCGGGCAAGGGGCTGGGCGAAAACAGCTCCTTTTGCATGCTGGAAAGGCTGGGACATCACATAAACACGCCCCTGCCCGCTCTTACGCACCTGGTGTGCGGCAAAAATCACGTGGCGGGCCTAAAGGGGATACGCCTTAAGGGGCGCTTTACCCTGATTTCCGGCGGTACGCCCGTAGCCGGCGAGGAAGGCGAGGCCATATTCCGGGACGACGGCATAAGCGGCATCGCGATAATGCAGCTTTCCCTGGGCGCGAAACAGCGTCTGCTCAGGGGCGAAAAGCTCGTGCTGCGCCTGTGCCCCGGCGCCTTAAAGCCGCTTGACGAACTCAAGGCGCGCCTTGACCGCTTCGGCGGCCGCGCGCTGAGTGACGTATTCACCGGAGAATTGAACCGCTTTATCGCCCGTAACGCCATAAAGCGGGCGCAGCTCAGTCCCGACACGCCGGCCCGCACGCTTTCCGAAAAAGACATACTGCGCCTGCACGCCGCCCTGAACGCCTGGGACATCCCCGTAACGGATACGGGCAGCTTTGCCGACGCGCAGGTCATGGAAGGCGGGTTAATCACGGACGAATTTGACCCGGAAACGCTGGAAAGCCGGCTGTGTCCCGGCCTGTATGCCTGCGGCGAAGCGCTGGACGTGGCCGGCTACTGCGGCGGACACAACCTGACCTGGGCGTGGGCCAGCGGATCTCTGGCGGGAAGGGAGGCGGCACACAGCCTGTGACCGTACGCGTTTTGCAGCTGAAGCTCACTCCAGACGAGGCGCTGCGCCCGCTTTCCGCCCTCGCCGCAAAAGCGCTCAGACTGCCCGAAAATAAAATATTATCCGCCAGGATCGTCAAAAAAAGCGTGGACGCCCGCAACAAGAGCGACATCCGCCTGCTGGTGACCCTGGACGCGGTCCTCGGAAAAGACACGCCCCTGCCCCGGGGGTTTGAACCGGCTCCCAAACAGGAAGCCTGGACGGAAACGCCCGCGTCTTCCCTTCCCCCTCACCCGCCCGTGGTGGTGGGGCTGGGGCCCGCGGGGCTGTTCTGCGCCCTCACGCTGGCCATGCGGGGCCTGAATCCCATAGTGCTGGAGCGGGGAAAGCGGGTCGAGGACCGGCAAAAGGACGTGGAAAACTTCTTTGGTACCGGCAGGCTCGATCCCGCCTCCAACGTGCTTTTCGGCGAGGGCGGCGCGGGCACATTTTCCGACGGCAAGCTCACTACCGGCATAAAAGACCCCCGCATAAGCCACGTGCTGACCACCCTGCACCGCTTTGGCGCGCCTGAAGAGATACTCTACGAGGCCAAGCCCCACGTAGGCACCGACCGCCTGACCGGGGCCGTAAAAGGCATACGGCAGGAGATAATCCGCTTGGGCGGCGAAGTGCGCTTTGAGACACGGCTGACGGGCCTGATCATCGGCGACGGACGGCTTAACGGCGTAAGCACCGACAAAGGCGACATAGAGACGGACGCGGTGTTCCTGTGCCTGGGTCACTCCGCCCGCGACAGCTTTGAGATGCTTAGTAAGCTCGGCGTGCCCATGACACGCAAGCCTTTTTCCGTAGGCGCGCGCATAGAACACTCCCAGGCGTGGCTCAACCGCGCCCAGTACGGGCGTTTTGCCGCCCATCCCGCCCTGGGTCAGGCGGACTACAAGCTTTCCGCCCGCTGCCCCGACGGCAGGGGAGTTTACACTTTCTGCATGTGTCCCGGCGGGCAGGTGATCGCTTCCGCCTCGGAGGAAGGCGGCGTAGTCACCAACGGCATGAGCGTATTCGCCCGGGACGGCGTCAACTGCAATTCCGCCCTGCTCACCGACGTGCGCCCCGAAGACTTCCCCGAAAGCGCGGGCGTGCTGGCGGGCATGGAATTCCAGCGTTTCTGGGAAAAAGCGGCGTACGAGGCGGGCGGCGGCGCATACAGGGCCCCCTGCCAGAGGGTGGGCGACTTTTTAAGCGGAGTGGCGTCAAAAGGCGCGGGGGACGTAATGCCCTCCTACCGCCCCGGCGTGAACTGGACGGACCTGGGAAAGTGCCTGCCCGGGTACGCTATAGACAATCTCAGGTTCGGCATCTCCGAATTCGAGCGCAGGATAAAGGGCTTTGCCGCCCCCGGCGCGTGCATCACGGGCGTTGAGACCCGCTCCAGCTCCCCTGTCAGGATACTGCGCGACCCTGTCACGCTGCAAAGCGGCATCAGGGGCGTGTATCCCGTGGGCGAAGGCGCAGGTTACGCGGGAGGCATCACCTCCGCCGCCGTGGACGGAATCCGCGCCGCGCAGGAGTATCTGAAATAGCGCAGCAAATGCGCGCCGTCCGCTTCTGTTTTCTCTTGAAATCCATGTTAAATTAGCGTATAATACTTCCCGGAATAAATTCGGGGAGTGTTTTTATTATGAAGCGTATAGGCGTTTTGACCAGCGGCGGGGACGCGCCGGGCATGAACGCCGCCATCAGGGCGGTAGTCAGGACCGCGCTTATGAACGGCATGAGCGTGGTAGGCTTTAAAAGGGGCTACAACGGCATGCTCATGCGCTCGCTGTCCACCAGCGACGACTACATCGAAATGAACGCCCGCAGCGTGTCAGGCATCATCCACAAAGGCGGCACGGGGCTCATGACCGCCCGCTGCCTGGACTTCCACAAACTCGAAGTGCAGAAACAGGCAGTCAGAAACGCCCGGGCGCTGGACATCGAAGGCATGGTGTGCATAGGCGGCAACGGTACCTTCAAGGGCGCAGAGGCCCTGAACGCCCTTGGGCTGCCCACCATAGGCGTGCCCGCCACCATAGACAACGACCTGGCGTATACCGACTTTACCATAGGCTTCGACACCGCGCTCAACACCGCCGTGGAAGCCGTCAACCGCATCCGCGACACGGGCGACGCCCACGAGCGCGCCTCCATAGTCACCGTAATGGGCCGTGACTGCGGCGACCTTGCGCTGTACACCGCGCTGGCCTGCGGCGCCGAGGCGGCGATAATCCCCGAGGTCAAGTGGAGCGTGGAAAAACTGGGCGACATGGTGCACCGCGGCGTGGTCTCCGGCAAGCGCTCCATGATACTGGTGTTCGCCGAGGGCGCCAGCCGCTCCATGGTGGAAAGCCTGGAAGAACTGGAAGCCAAATATCCCAAACTGCACATATTCGGAGAAAGGATACTCTCCGACCAGCTGGCGGAGATAGTTGAGGAAGTGTCCGGCCACGAGACCCGCGCCACCGTGCTGGGCTACACCCAGAGGGGCGGCTCTCCCACCGCCAACGACCGTATCCTCGCCACCCGCACGGGCGCTTACGCGGTCAAGCTGCTCAGCCAGGACATCGGCGGCAGGGCGGTAGGCGTAAGGGGCAGCGACCTTATCGACGTGCCAATCGAGGACTGCATGAAGGGCTCCACCTTCGATCCCGACCTGTACGAGCTGGTTGGCGTGACCGGCTACATCAAAAAGTAATGCCTGAAATACGGATAACCGGCGTAACAAACGAATTCAAGGGCGTGGGACGGCTGGAGGGCAAAGCGGTGTTCGTGCCGGACGCCCTGCCCGGCGAAACGGTGGACATCGCCGTAAAACAGGAAAAACCGACCTACATCATAGCGGAAAATCGGGGGGTGCTCACGGCATCCCCCTTTCGGCATGTGCCCGCCTGCCCGTATTACGCCTCCTGCGGGGGCTGCGCCTGCCTGCACGCGGAGTACGCACATACGCTGGAGCTGAAAAGGCAGAACGTGCTCGCCGCCCTGAACCGCATAGGCGGGCTGGGTCTCGAAACGATAGTCCCCTGTCTCCCCTCTCCCCTCACGGAAGGCTACCGAAACAAGGCGGAGTTTGCCGTTGAAAACGGCCGGGCGGGCTTCCGCAGGGAAGGCGAAAAACGGGTGACCGACATAGATCACTGCCTGCAGATAAGCGAAAACATGAACCGCGCCTGGGCGTTCGTAAAGCCCCTGGCGGTCAGGGCGAACGCCGCGGGCATCGTTCTCAGGGAAAACCATAAGGGCGAACTGATGCTGGCCGTATGCGTGAGCATCCCCTCCTCCGCGGCGGAAAAACTGTGCCGGACCGCGTTTGACGCGCTGGACAGCGTGACCTCCTGCTTTATCTGCCGGCTGAACCCCCGCCCCGCACACGCGCTGGACGGGCAGGTGACCCACGTATGCGGGGAAAAATACCTGACCGACCGCTTGAACGGGCTTGATTTCCGCCTGGCGCCCCAGGCGTTTTTCCAGGTCAACCGCCTGCAGGCCGAAAACGTGTACCGCCTGGCGCTAAGCGGTCTTGCACCCGGTGAAAAAGTGTGCGACGTCTATTGCGGCGCGGGCACCATAAGCCTGAGCGCGGCCAGGCTGGGCGCCCGGGTCACGGGCATCGAGATCGTACCCGAAGCGGTTATAAACGCGCGGGAGAACGCGCGCATAAACGGCCTTTCCGCCGAATTTATCTCCGGCAACGCCGCCCAGATGTATCCGCCCCTGCTCAAGACCCGCGCTTTCGACCGGGTGATCGTGGACCCGCCCCGCCGTGGTCTGGACGAAAAGGTGCTTTCCGCCCTTGTCTCCCACCCGGCGCCGCGCCTGTCCTACGTGTCCTGCGACCCCGCCACCCTGGCTCGGGACCTGAAAAAACTCACAGAGGTATATTCCGTCGATTCCGTCACCCCCGCCGATATGTTCCCCGGCACGGGGCATGTGGAGACGGTAGTTTTGATGTCACGGAAAAACCCATAAAATCGTCAAAAAGCGCCGAAATGCACAAAAAGAAAGGGATCTCGCGGTTTGCCCCAATACTGCCATCAGCCGGACCGGCGGAAACGTGGCTTCAGTGAGCGTGACGCCCGGATGGGTCTCTCTGGGAACTATACCAATATGAGAATGATCCCGTTCCGTTATTTGCTGTCCTATGTGAAGACAGAAGCGTGACCATAAAACTTGCGCTTGCTCCCAAAACGTTTATGACCGGTAGCAGGAGGAAATATGCGGTTTAAGCATGAGCACCCGGTATTCTCGACATTCAGCAGCAACTACACGTCTCTTACCTTCGACTCCGAAACAGGCAGGCTGAAGTTTTTTGGCGTGGAATCGGGCGGTCGTGACTGGGACAGGCACGGCACATACAGCGTCCTTATGCCTTCTTACGGCGCAATATGCCCGGCTTTCGAGAAGAACCTGCCGCTCAAAGATAAGACCGTGAGACAGGAAAACACACTGGTCTTCGAAAATGCCGCGGGCGTGAGGCAGACATTCACGATGGAAGATGACAGGCATTTTTCATTCATGTTTGAAAACACATCCGGTCCCCTTATGAAGATCTGCTTTTCCATCAGGCGCGCTCCGCTGACGATATGGTCGGATGAACACAAAAAAAAGAACAACCGACGTAAAGACTGCCTGTTCACAACGCAGTACTCGCTCCCGCTCATCATACATTTTCCGGATTTCGGGCTGGTCAGAATCAGCGCGGATGAAGGCGTTAGCTGCGAAGAAGAACTGATCACGTCCCGGGAATACACCGGCTTGGATCTGGGCGCTGAGAATTACGGATATCACAATCAGATGCACGCCCTGCATTACGGTCATTCCAGGCTTACATTCAGATCCGCGAACGCCGGCGCTTCCGGCATATATTTTGAGATCATGGAGGAAGTCTACCCGGATCTCTGCTTTGACGGGGGAAGCGATGAGGCGTGGAACGGAGTGCGCCGTCAGTGGATGAACTCGTTCGCGCTCAACAGG
>JAGCIC010000014.1 GCA_017648805.1 Clostridia bacterium | reverse complement strand
GAGTGGCTGACCCATAAGTTCACGCTTATCGATACGGGCGGCATCGATCCGCATTCCGACGATCCGCTGCTTAAGCAGATGCGCCGTCAGGCTGAGATAGCCATTGAAACGGCGGACGTTATAGTGTTCTTTACCGACGGCAAGCAGGGCGTCACCGCGGACGACGAGACCGTGGCGGACATGCTGCGCAGGAGCGGAAAGCCTGTGGTGCTGGCGGTCAATAAGATCGATTCTCCCAAACAGCTGGCGGATGTATACGATTTCTATTCGCTGGGGATGGGCGAGCCTATCGGCGTAAGCAGCCTGAACCTGCTGAACCTCGGCGACCTGCTGGACGAGATAGTCAGCCATTTCCCGGAGGAAGAGGCCGAGGACGAGGAAGACACGGCCATATCTATCGCAGTGGTCGGCAAGCCCAACGTGGGCAAATCCTCCCTGGTCAACCGCATTCTGGGCGAAGAGAGGGTCATGGTGTCAGACATTGCCGGCACGACGCGGGACGCGGTCGATACCCGCTTCAAGGACGGGGAAGACGAATACGTCATAATCGACACCGCGGGCATAAGGCGCAAGCGGGCGATAGAGTACCAGTCCCTGGAGCGCTTCAGCGTGGTCAGGAGCTTCGCAGCTATCGACCGCTGCGATGTGGCGCTGCTGCTGATAGACGCGAAGGAAGGGATAAGCGAGCAGGACACCAAGATCGCGGGCTATATCGATGAGGCCGGCAAACCTGCCATAATCGTGATAAACAAATGGGACGCGCTTGAGAAAGAAACCAACACCCTGGACAAGTTTACCAAAGAGGTGCGGGAGAAGCTGAAATTCATGGAGTACGCGCCGATACTCTCAATTTCCGCGCTCACCGGACAAAGGGTGAACCGCATTCTGGAAATGGTCAAAAGCGTGTATGCCCAGGCTTCCCGCAGGATAACCACGGGTCTGCTCAACGACATACTTCAGGACGCCCAGCAGGCCATGCAGCCTCCCGCGACCAGCGGACGCAGGCTGAAGATATATTATGCGACCCAGAGCGTCACCAATCCGCCCACGTTCGTGCTGTTCGTTAACGATGAGACGCTCATGCATTTCTCTTACCAAAGATTTCTGGAAAACCGTTTCCGCCAGGCGTTCGGGTTTGAAGGCACACCGATCCGCTTCGTGCTGAGGGAACGGGGCAAGGACGAGGATAACTGATATGAACTGGTTATATTTGGTGCTGTGCGCCGTGATAGGCTACCTGTTGGGATCGCTGTCCACGGGCGTAGTGATAGCCAGGCTGTTCGGCAACGTGGACATACGCAAGCAGGGATCCGGCAACATAGGCATGACCAACGTGATGCGCACACTGGGCTGGCTGCCCAGCATGTTGACGTTTTTGGGCGACACGCTCAAGGGCGTGGCAGCGGCGTTCATAGGCCGGGCAATAGGCGGTGAAGTCGGTCTGCACATAGGCGGCGCCGCCGCAGTCATCGGTCACAACTGGCCCGTGCTGTTCGGGTTTAAGGGCGGCAAGGGCATGAGCACATCCCTGGGGTATCTGATCGCGGCGGACTGGCGTATCGCGCTGCTTCTGCTGGTGGCGCAGGTGATAATCGTGCTCATCACGGGCTATATGTCGCTGGCGTCCATAACCACAGCTATCGCGCTGCCGATCGTGGTGCTTATACTGCATATAAACAGCCAGGGCTTTATAATCTGCGCCGCGCTTCTGGGTGCTCTGGCGCTGTACAGCCACAGGGAAAACATCAAACGCCTGATAACGGGGCGGGAAAACATGCTTTCCGCCAAAAAGATAAGCGATGTTTCACGAAAAGTGATGGATAAACTAAAAAGGGGGAAGAATAAAGGCGATGGCAAGATATCTGATAGGACTTGATGTTGGCACCTCTGGTGCCAAGTGCATACTGTGCGACGACACCGGCAAGGTGCTGGCGTCCGCCACAAAAGAATACCCGCTTTCCACTCCCCGTCCGGGCTGGGCGGAACAGGACCCCGAAGACTGGTGGGAAGGCGTAAAGGCGGGCATGAATGACATACTCGCCGCCTGCCCCGTTGACAAGAGCCAGATCGCCGGCATCTCCTTCAGCGGCCAGATGCACGGCCTTGTGGCGCTGGACGGCGAAAACAAGGTCATCCGTCCCGCCATACTCTGGTGCGACCAGAGGACCCAGGCGGAATGCGACGAGATCACCCAGACAGCGGGCGGACTGGAAGGCCTACTTTCGTACACCAACAACCGCATGCTCACGGGCTATACGGGCGGCAAGATCCTGTGGCTCAAAAAGCATGAGCCGGATAACTTCTCCAAAATGCGCGTGTTCGT
Organism: Clostridia bacterium; assembly: GCA_017648805.1. The sequence goes on along the minus strand of JAGCIC010000014.1, from coordinate 3,681 downwards.
GTGCCCGAAAGACTATATCCGCTTCAAGCTGACAGGCAAGATAGCCATCGACGTTTCAGATGCCTCCGGTACGGGCTTCTATGACACCAAGTGCAGGAAGTGGGCATGGGAACTGATCGACAAGGTCGGTTTCGACAGGAAGATATTCCCGGAATGCCTGGAGAGCACCGCGTTTTCCGGCGCTGTGACTCGGGAGGCGGCGCAGGAGACCGGACTGCCCGAAGGGCTTGCCACTTACGCGGGCGGCGGTGACGCGGTAATACAGACCACCGGCACGGGGCTGGTCAAGCCCGGCACTCTGGGGGTCGTAATCGGTACCAGCGGGAACGTATCCATGGCAATGGACGGCTTCAGACCCAACCCTGAAGGCAAGCTGCAGATGTTCTGCAACAACGAGGAAGGACTGTGGCACTGCTTCGGCTGCACCCTGACTGCGGGCGGCGCGCTCAACTGGTTCGCCAAGACCCTGGCGGGAGAAGATAAGGTCGATGCCCAGAAACTGGGTACAAAGCTGTACAAACTGCTGGACGAGCGTGCGGAGCAGGTACCCGCTGGCTCCAACGGAGTGCGGTTTGCCCCGTATCTGACGGGGGAGAGGTGCCCGTATCCGGATCCCAATGCCAGAGGCATTTTCTACGGCCTGAATCTCGGAACCACCAGGGCTGAAATGACCCGCGCGGTCATGGAAGGTGTCACTTTCAGCCTTAAGCAGGTAATAGAGCTTATGGGAGCGCAGGTCAAGCCTGAAAAGGTATACCTGTCCGGCGGCGGCGCTTCCAGCCGTCTGTGGAAGCAGATGGCGGCGGATATATTCGACCTGCCCGTATACACCATGTCCGGAGCCGGCGAAGGCGGCGCTTACGGTGCGGTGCTGGTGGCCGGCGTGGGCGCGGGCATCTGGAAGGATCTTGGACAGGCTATCCAGGCGCTCAAAGAGGACGATGTGCATTACGAGCCCGATCCCGAGACCAGGCAGGCGTATGACAAGGCGTATGAGAGATACAAGATGTTGTATACGCTGAACAAGCCCCTGTTCGACATGGAATAGTATGGACTGCAAGCAAATAAGGCAGCTGGCCCGCGCGTACGCGCCCTGGGCGACTGCGATCAGGCGCCGGCTGCACATGGTGCCGGAACCTGGCTACAGGGAAGAAAAGACGAAACAGATCATCATATCCGTGCTAAGGGAAATAGGTGCCGAGTATGACGCGCCTCAGGGCGGCTGGATCACAGGCATGGTCAAAGGCAGCAGATCCGGAAAGACAACCGGTATACGTGCGGACTTTGACGCGCTGCCCATAACCGAGCCCGAAGGCTGCCCGTTCCGCAGCATTCACGAGGGTTATATGCACGCCTGCGGGCATGACCTGCACACTTCCATACTGCTGGGGACCGCCAAACTGCTTTCCGAGCATAAGAACGAGTTTGCGGGAAAAGCAGTGCTGCTGTTTGAACCCGCGGAGGAGACAGAGGGCGGCTGCAAACCCATGGCTGAGGCGGGCCTGTTCGAAAAGTACGGTATAGACCGGGTATACGGTCTTCATGTGATGCCACGCCTTACGGTGGGACAGGTGGAGACACGGTTGGGCACGTTAAACGCTTCCACCGACAGCCTTAGGATATGTGTAACGGGCGAGTCCGCTCACGGGGCGTATCCGGAGGCCGGAAAAGATGCCATAGTGTGCGCGGCGCAGATCGTGACGGCGCTGCAGACGCTGGTTAGCCGCCGGGTATCGCCACTGGAGAGCGCGGTCGTAACGATCGGCCGGATATCCGGAGGCAAAGCCAACAACATCATCTGCGGTGAAGTGATAATGGAAGGCACCGTACGCTGCGCGGACAACTCCCTGCGTCAGCAGCTTTGGAACGAGATAAAGCGGCTGTGCAACGGGATCGCTGATGGCATGGGCTGCCGTTGCCGGGCGGATGTCAGTGCGGGTTACCCGGCTTTGACCAACGACGCCGACCATGCAAAGCGGGTGCTGGACATGGCCGAACGGCTTGTAGGCAGCCGGAACACGCTGATAAAGGACGCGCCAAGCATGGGAGGGGAAGACTTCGCGTATTTCCTGGATAAAGCTCCCGGCGCGTTTTTCCACATCGGCTGTTCTTCGCCGGAAGACACCGTCAGAAGCGCGCTGCATACGCCCGGCTTAAATCCGGACGAAGGCTGCATAGAGATCGGCATCGCCATGGAAACCGCGCTGGCGATGGAAGAATAAGCTCTGGCACACTTTCCCATAATCAAACCGCCGCGCCTCAAATGAGGCGCGGCGGTTTCTTGTCCGGATCAGAACTTGCTTTTGTCTGCCCAGAGCCCCAGGGCGGGGTTGGAAATGTAGTATATCTTCTCGCCGTCGGGCAGGGTGTTGTAGCCGTCTTTCAGCACAGCGGGGTCGTACTTCTTTACCGCTTCGTCGTAAGGGATGTAACCGAAACAGACGCCTTCGACCTCTTCTTTGGTGAGCAGACGGGTGCAGTAGGTTATGGAGAACCTTCCGTCAGATGAACCGTGGATAAGGTGCGCGGCGGCGGAAAGATTCTGTTTAAGATCCTCATGTTCCTTGACAAGCTTAAGCACATTTTCCCTGCCGCAGTAGCCGTACTTGCGTATAAGCTTGTCGATGCCGGGGTCTTCGCCGAACTTGTCCACACCGGGCGCCAGCACGATGAGCTGCCCGCCGTCCTTAATGGCCATGCGGGTGCGGTACACGCTCTTGTTGCCCAGCCAGGTGCTTTTGAACTCCTGCTCATCCAGCAACACCACGACTTTTTCGAAGGGTTCGTCGACCAGATTCAGGTTTTTCTGCTGGGCGAGAGCCACCGCGTCCTCAAAGTATTTCCTGTCGCGTCCGATGAACAGTCCGTGCACGCGGATGTTGCCCTGAGGCGCGTCGGTGACGGTGAGGATATAGGACAGGGGCACGTCCTTAAGGAAGTGTTCTTCCGCGTAGTCGAACACCTTCCTCACGGGGGTGTGATCCTTTCCCATCACTCTTTCGAGCCCGTAGAATGCTCCCAGCATGTGGCTGGAGTTTATCATGGAGGAGCCGCCGCAGCCCACGAATATATTCTTGTTGCGGTTGGCCATGCCGACCACCTCGTGGGGCAACACCTGCCCGATGGACAGGATCAGGTCGTAGCTTTTGTCCAGCAGGCGGCGGTTGACTTCCACGTCTATCTTATCCTCGACCAGGCCTTCGGAAACTTCCTTTACGAAGTCGGAAGGCACTTCGCCGATCTTGACCACGTCGTCCCGCCAGGAGTGTACGATCATATTATCGTAGGGTATGGGGGAGAACATCTTTTCCCATTCCGACTCGGAGACGGGCACGTGGGTACCCAGCGCGGGCATGATGTCTATTCGGCACCTGTCTTTCAGCAGCTCCCAGAGCATGACCGTGATCTGTCCCGCATATGAATGGTAGCGGGTATAGTCGGGAGGAAGCAGAAGCACCTTGTTGAGTTTAAGACCGCTTAACAGCTTGCTGAGTTCCTGCCTGATCTCGTCCCGGCTGAGACCCGAAGGGGAAGAGGCGTACACGCTTTGTGTATACATGCTTATCTCCTTAGGCGTTGTAGGTGTTGGCGGTGGTGTTTCCGCCGTGGCCGGTCCAGTCGGTGTGGAAGAATTCCCCGCGGGGCTTGTCCACGCGCTCGTAGGTGTGGCGCCGAAGTAAT
>JAGCIC010000144.1 GCA_017648805.1 Clostridia bacterium | reverse complement strand
GCCTGCTTTATGGCCAGCATCTCCGCGTGGGCGGTCACGTCTCCCGTTTCCTGCACACGGTTGCGTGCGGAAGCGATTACCTGCCCGTCCCTGACTATCACGCAGCCCACGGGGATCTCCCCCGCCTTGAGGGCAGCTTGCGCCTCGCTTAATGCGAGGCGCATGTATTTCGTATCCGTTTCGGTGAAGCTCACAGCGCGAAGCCCATCTTTTTCAGGTTTTCGGCGGAGATGCTCATCTGGCCCAGGGGATCCTCCATGTCGGAAGCGTTGTCCTGCTCGACCTCGGCGTACAGTACGCCTGTCTCCTCGCAGGCTTTCTTGATCTCCTGCCACTCCAGGTTGCCGCAGCCCACGGGCACCATCACGGAGAAGGTGCCGAAGGAGGCGTTGCCCATCATGTCCTTAAAGTGCATAACGTCCATGCGGCCGTTGACTTTCCTTATCCAGCTGACGGGGTTCGCGCCGCCCGCCTGCACCCAGAAGGTGTCCAGCTCGAACTGCGCGTTGTCGCCCAGGTAATCGTACAGCACGTCCATGCCCATGTGTCCGTCCGGGAAGCGGTTGAACTCGAACATGTGGTTGTGGTACACGAAGGTAATGCCCTCGTCCTTCAGCTTTTTCGCTATGCCGTTCATCTTGACGGCGAAATCGCGGTAGCCTTCCCAGCTGGTCTTATACTCTCCCGGCAGGCCGCCTATGCCCGCGTAACGGCAGTTCCAGATGTGGTGGCGGCGGATAAGGTCGTCCAGCCCCTCGTCGAAGTCCTGCATGGAGTTGTGGGTCACCACGCACTTTAGGCCGTGCTTTTTCAGCATGTCGGCATAAAACTCAGGCTCTATGGCCCTGTTCTGGCCGCTCAGCTGGCAGGTGGTATAGCCCATTGCGCTTATGGCCGCGAAGGTGTCGTCGATCGACTGCTTCTCCTGCATCAGTTTCCTGACGGAATACAGCTGCGCGCCGGTTACAAAATTCTTCATAGCCTGTCCTCCCCTTTATGTTTAGTGACAATTGCCTTGCTTTAACGCTACCGCGCCCATGAACGCGGCAAATATCGCTTTCGAGGGTTCATCGTCCAGCATTTCCGGGTGCCACTGCACGCCCACTATAAAGCGTGAGCGGTCGATGCACTCTATGCCCTCAACCGTACCGTCTGGCGCCAGCGCGCTCACGCGGAAGCCCTCCGCCAGTTCGTCCACCGCCTGGTGGTGCAGGCTGTTGACCTGTATTTCAGCCTGTCCCACGGCGGCGAGCAGGCGCGTACCTCCGGCTATGGTGACCGTATGGAAATAGCCTCCCTCCGTGGGCTGGCGGTGGATAAAGCCCTTCTGGGAAGGCAGGTCCTGGACCAGTGTGCCCCCGAAGCCCGCGTTGATCATCTGACAGCCCCGGCAGATGCCCAGTATGGGTAAGTTCCGCTGCATCAGCAGGGGGAACAGGTTCATTTCCATTTCGTCCCGCTTTATGCTAGGCTCGCCGCACTCGGGCAGCTTGTCCTGGCCGTAAAAGGACGGCTTAAGGTCGCCTCCGCCGGGGAAAATGTAGCCGTCTATCTGCAGCACTTCGCCCAGCAGTTCGTAAAGTTTCAGGGTCTCCCAGTCGAGCGGGCGCACTTCGCCGCCCATTTCCTCGACTATCCTCTGTATGTTGCGGTTAAAGCGTATTCCGTCCGAATACTTGCCGCAGGTCACGCCTAGGACAGGTTTAGACATAGATCAATCCTCGATTTTCACAGGTTTGCCGCAGGAGAGCCGCCCCTCGGGGCAGTGCCCCAGTATGGCGCAGCTGGGGCCGTAGTATCTGAACAGTGGCCTGAACCCATCCATAAGGCAGCAGAGCATCTCCCGGGACAGCTCCCGTATCTCCCACTGGGCGCGGGCGCATGTCCTTAAGCGCAGGTAGTGCTTGAGCTCCCGGGCGTTCATTCCGAACAGCACGCTCAAAGTGTTGCCCGCCAGGGCGAAATAGCTGATCGCCTGTTTGTCGTCCAGGAACTTACGCGCCGCCAGAGTGTTGGCTTTGAACGCGTTTTCGTAGATTCTGAGCGCCTCCGGGTCCTTCCTGACACTTTCCGGCACGATGTACGTGTTGGTCAGAAGCGCGCAGGCGACGGGCCGCACTATCAGCGTCTGCATCCTGTGGCGGGTCAGATGCGTGAGCCCCGCCAGCGAGATCGCGGAAAAGCGGAAGGTGTAATTAAGCAGCTCCAGCTCCCTCGGGCGCTCGTCCTTCACCAGGTCCTTAAGGCTCAGGTCCGGCCTGCCTGCCGCCGCAAGCGCGGCACTAAGCAGTTTTTCCGGCTGCGCGGGCGCGTCCGCGACTTCCGCCTCGCCCTTCACGGGCGCGGGATCGGGTATTTCGTCTATTTCGGGCAGGGCCGGATCGCACTTGCCCGGATCCTTGTACGCCAGCGCCACGCCGGGGAACACTTCGTCCAGCTGCGCTTTAAGCATCTCTCCCAGCCGCTTTATCTCGTCATAACCGCTCAGGCGCCCCGCGGTCATATCGAAGACCACCTTGGACAGTTCCCGGGCGTTCAGGCTCATTATGAAATTGCTCCTGAAACAGTAAGGCAGAACGAACCTGGCGTCTTCCACCGGGATGCCCAGAGCGCAAAGCTCCGAATACGCCTTGAACAGCCCGTCCATGTTCTCCCTGTACAGGTTTGATTTCTCTTCGCTCAGGCCTTCCGGCGTCACGTAACCCGCTCCGGCAAAGTCCACATACCGTCTGGACTTGACCGTGTAGGCAGCCAGGCGGTGCTCGATCATCACCTGCTCGGTCATCACGCTCACATCGTTGAACGCCAGAGTGAAGTATGCGTGCTCGATTATGGTGTTGTGGCCGCTGGACAGCACTTTTTTGACCAGTTTAAGGTCCTTTTCCCTGTCTCCGCACAGGGAAAACATCTCAAGCGCAGTACCCTTGCCGGTGGATATCCTGCCGCCCAGCGCGCTCACCGCCACGCCGTTTTGAGAAAACCCGATTATCTTGACGCTGCCTTTTTCCATTTCAGCCTCCGATCAAAGTACTTATAAATTTATAGGCGCATACGGCTGCCGCGGCCGCAAGCCCCCCGGCGATGGGCAGCTTCGCGCTGCGCAGGGGACTGAGCGCCAGTATCATGCACATCTTTTCCAGCGCCTCTTCGGTGCCTCGCTTGAATCCCTTCCGGTTCGCCCAGATCTTCTGAGCCACCCGCCGCCTGGCCCACAGAAGGTATATGACCAGCGCGGATACCAGCAGCACCAGCAATGTCGCCCACACGCTTCTGAATATGAATGTCACCAACAGCGTGAGCATCGCCACGAACACGAACACGCTAGTCGCGGCGCTTTTTGCCGCGGCCCTGCGGCTGGCGACGCCAATAGCCGTGAGCGCCTTGTCCCTGTCCTGCGCCACATGTTTATAATAGAAGCCGTACAGCTCCTGCGCGTCCGTCTCGGAGATATTCACTTCCCGCTTTTGGCCCAGTTTGCCGGGCTTGATGCAGTTCCTTACGGCGGTCTCAAACGCCAGCATGTGCTTTTTGCGCGCCGCTGTGCTCACGTCCATAAAAAACCGCCTCCGTGGTCAGATTTGCTATATTCTACCATGAAGGCAGTGAAAAGACAATAGCCGAAAATTAGCGGTTTATGACCTCTCCCACGTCCTCGACCGTCACTTCGTCTCCTTCCACACCCGTCATGCGCACGTTTTCCAGGGTGACTTTTTCGACAAAGCGGGCGTATATGCCCTTCCTTACAGTGGGATCGACGCCGCAGGCCATGACGGGACTCATGGGCTCGGCATGTTCGTCCATGGTGAAAACGCAGTCCCTGAGCCTGAGCTCCCGGGCGGGATTTTCCGGCAGTCCCAGCATATACGCGCAGCACGCCTGGCAGTCGGTGGCCGTCACGCGCTCGAAGGTCACGCTGCCGATGGTGGGCGTGCCTTCGTCCACGGGCTGCTTTTCCCGGCTCTGCACGTAGGGGCCCTTGCCGTCCGCGTCGCAGAAATACATGGCGTTCACGGTGAGCGGCGCTTTTACGCGGACCATTTTCACGTCCGTGAACACTATGTCGTCTATCACGCCCCACTTGCCGCGGCCCCGGCGTGTCTTTATGCGCAGGCCCCTGTCGTTGCCCTCCATAAGGCAGCTGTGCACCCGCACCCGCCTGACACCGCCGCTCATCTCGCTGCCCACGGTCACGCCGCCGTGGCCGTCCAGCATCAGGCAGTACGCGATCTCTATGTCCTCGCAGGGAGTCTTATACTCTTTTCCCATGTACATCTTGCCGGACTTGATCGCGATGCAGTCGTCGCCCGTGGAAAAGCGCATGCCCAGCGCCTTAACGCCCGAGCAGCTTTCCGGATCGAAGCCGTCCGTGTTGGGGCTTTTCCTGGGCGCGGTGACCCTGACGCTTATGAAGGACAGGTCGCGGCTGAAGCAGGGATGCAGGTTCCAGGATGGGGAATTGATGAAGTGCACGCCCTGTACGGTCACATGCTCGCAGTCCCTCAGATACAGCATCCGGGGGCGTGCGGGTTTGTCGCCTGTCTTGGGATTTGCCCACCAGCCCGCTTCGCCGCCCCGGCCGTTCACGGTGCCCTCACCGATGATATTCACGTTCTTAAGGCCGAACCCATTTATTGCGGAGGCGCGGCTTAAGTGGGCTTCCCCCTCCCAGCCGCCGACTATGTATTCGCCGTGGGCGTTTTTCGCGTCCACCCTCCCGGGCAGTACGGGGAACGCATTTATGTCGGTGCACAGAAGCAGTTCCGCGCCTTTGGCGATCTCCAGAGTCATATCGCTTTTAAGGAACAGGGGCAGCACGTGGTAGCTGCCAACCGGGATCAGCACCCTGCCGTTTTCGGGACACGCGCATATGGCGGCCTGTATTGCGGGCGTGTCATCGGTCTCACCGTCGCCCTTCGCGCCGAAATTCCGCACGTTTAAACAGCAGTACTCGCCTTTGGTGCGGAAAGACAGCGTTTCAGCGCCGTTTCTGACCTCATACTCCGTGTCCGGAGCAAGCCCGTACAGGCTGATCACGCTGGTTTCGCCATTGACGGGACTTCCGTTCACATAAAGCGTGTACGCTTCTCTCGAATAATAATCGCCCTGCTCGTCGACCAGCAGCGCCGCGCTCACGGCGCTCACGTATAAAAGCTTCATGCCTGCCTCCCTATTTTTTCGCCAGATCATATTCTACAGCCGCCTGCAGAAAGCCGCCCGCGGCCTTAAGGTCGTTGCGGATGATGTCCTCGCTCATATAATAATCGAAGGAACCGTCCCGGTAGGGCGTGTTGCCCAAGCCGGCCACCTTGCAGCACTTGGCTATGAAATACTCCCCGTCGTCCATCTGCCCCAGGAAGTTGAGCTGTACCTGCCTGAAGCTGAACTGCGCTTCTTTTCCGTATTCTTCGGGCAGCAGCCCCAGTCGCACGCCTTTCAGTATGGCGCAGGTGATAAGGCAGCTGGCGGAGGATTCCAGATAATTTCCCCGCCTGTCCGGGCAGTCCAGCACCTGGTACCACACCCCGTCGCAGCGAGTGGAAAGCAGCTTTTCGCTGACTTTGTTGAAGATCTCCAGCACGCGAGGGTAGTGTTTGTTGGCCTTCGGCAGCAGTTCCAGGCTGTCCGCCAGCGCCACCATATACCAGCCCATGGCCCTGCCCCAGGCGTGAGGCGCGAGGCCCGTCTCCCTGTCCGCCCAGGGCTGCAGTCTGTCCTCGTTCCAGGCGTGGCGGTTAAGGCCCGTGGCAGGGTCGTAGGTCTTCTCATAGGCGAGTATCAGCTGCATGGCCGCGTCGTCTATGGCATCTTCGTCGTGCCCGAACTCCAGTTCGTACATCAGGTAGAACGGCACGCACATGTGCTGTCCGTCCAGCCACATCTGGTTGGGGTATATCTTTTTGTGCCAGAAGCCTCCCGCTTTGGTGCGGGGCTGGTCGTTAAGCTGGCTCCTTAACAGTTTTACGGCCTTGAGGAAGCGCTCCTCCCCCGTGCGCTTATACAGATATATAAGCTCCTTGCCTATGCAAAGCAGGTCCAGGTTGTAGCTTTCCAGTTTATAGTCCCTTATCTCGCCTTCGGGGGAAATGAACGTATCCACGGCGTCGTAGATGTAGTCGTAGTACTTTTTGTCTCCCGTCAGGGCGTACAGCGCCTCCATGCCCCGCCACACCACGGAATAATCGTAGCTCCAGCGGGCGGTGAGCAGTCCGCAGCGCTTCATCAGGCTGTCGGCGAACTTGCGGGCGGAATCGTTTACGAATTCGGTTACCATATCTGGTCCTCCTTGAGCGCTCCGGCGATCATTTCCGCCACGCGGGCGGCGCCTGTCCGGCTTAAATGGGAATTGTCCTCCACGCCGTCCGGGTAGTTACAGTGCCCCTTCGGCGCGTGGCAGTACCACGCTTTGGACGCTTCGATGCCATCCGCTTCCAGCAGGGGCACCGCCATACGTTCCAGGTCGATGAGCTTTACTCCCCTGTGCAGCGCCAGCGTGCGTATGGCGTCCGGATACTCCCCGTGGGTGGGTATCAGCCTTCCGTCCTCTCCGAACCTTCTGCGGGGCATGGGCGTGAGCAGCACGGGCCGAGCGCCCTGCCTTAATGCCGCGTCTATGAACATGTTCAGATATTCCGGGAAGGTCACGCGGGCGTCGGTGTGCCTTTCGGCGTCCGCCTTTTCGTCATTGTGGGAAAAAGCTATCAGCAGCGCGTCCCCGGGGCGCAGGCACAGCTCTATGAAAGACAGCCGCTTTTCAGCAATAAAGCTTTTGCTGGAGCGCCCGTTCCGGGCCTCGTTCTGTACATATCTGCCGGGTATAAACGCTTGTATCTCCTGTCCCCAGCCACGCATGGGATACTCGTTCGCAGGCTTGTCCGCGCAGATTGAATCCCCTGCCAGGAACACGGTTGGCACGCGCCTGTCGGGCCGCCACAGGTCGCTGCCGCCTATGACCTGCGGTAGCGTGAGCTGCTGCGCTTCTTCCAGGGTGAGCCGCTTTTCTGAGGGATGCCGCACCGAAAGCTCGCTGCGTTCGCCCGTCGTGCCGTACTCCTGATACCGCCGGGTGACCGGTTTTTCCTCGTTCCAGTCGGCAAAGCCCTGAGGGGCCACATGCGCGTCCATGTCGCAGGAAATGAACGCGGCGCGGGCATATTTGCGCCAGGGGCGCCCCAGATACGCTTCTCCTTCGCCGCACTCGCCCGTGAGGCGGCAGTTACGGAACACGAAGCCGTGAGGCTGCGTTTCGGGAGTGTTTGCGGCGGTGTACCAGCCGCCCCGCCCGTTCATGAACAGCGTGCAGTTTTCAAACCAGCAGCGGTATGGGCCGAAAATAAAGTCCACGTCTCCCCGGATATAACAGTTTTCAAAGTATTCCCGGGCGAAAGTGGGCGGGCAGTCGCCCACGCTTTCCACCACCTGCGCCGTGCCGCGCCTGCCGTTAATGTCCTTTACGACCTTCTCCATGAGCGGGCCACAGAACAGCGTGTCCTGATGGGCGATGAGCTTTACGTTCCTGAATGCGCCCCTGTCGCCCGCCGCGTACAGCGCCACCGCCTGGCCTGCCTGTCTGCCGTCCCCCGCGTCGTTGCGGATCGTCAGATTCTCGAGTTCAACCCTGTCGCCGGTAATGATCACCGTCGCGGACAGGAACGTGCCCTTCTCCCTGCCTTCGCCGTCAATATCTTTGGCGCACGCGGATGCGGTGATCACCGTTCTGTCCCGGGCTTCGCCAACTATGCGCACGTCGCTTTTGTCCACTACTACCCGCTCGGGGTACTCGCCCATGCGCAGTACAAGTATATTCGGCGTATCCGAACAGATGGGCAGCGCGTCCACCGCCTGCTGTACGGAAGTAAAGTCGCCGCTGCCGTCTTTGGCTACCACATAGATCATAGCGCGGCCTCCCGTATAAGTCCCAGGCGTTTAAGCTCTTCCGCGGCAACTTTGGCAAACGCAGCCGCCCCTGCCCTTTGGGTATGCGCGTTGTCCTGACGGCCTTCCGGAAAAGCGGGATACTCGCCTTTCTCCAGATGCATGAACAGGGTCTTGCTCCCCTCTTCACCGAGTTTTTCAGCCAGCTCCCGGCTCTTACCGTACATGTCTATAAGCGGCACGTTCCTTTTTGCAGCCAGAATATGCACCGCTTTTACGTAATCCCCGTGGCTTTCAATAAGCTTCCCGTCCTGCCACAGCCGCATGCATATGGGCGTCATAAGCACGGGCACCGCTTTGTACAGCCGTGCGGTGTCCACGAATATCTCCAGGTTGTTTGTATAGCTCGTCCACGGGTCCGTGTGCCGCCATACCAGGTCGCTTTCATCGTTATGCGCAAACTGTATGAGCATCAGGTCTCCCGGTTCAAGCTGTTCTTCTATATCGACCAGCCGCCCTTCGGAAATAAAACTCTTGGTGGACCTGCCGCCCATGGCGCAGTTCACCACCGGGATATCTCCTATAAGCTCTCCGAGCAGCTGCCCCCAACCCGTCTGCGGCGCCTGTTCGGGCGGATAGCCGGCGGCGGTGGAATCCCCGCATATGAATATGGTCACTTGGCGTCTCCCGTCATCATCTCTGGTTGTCCCAGACCAGGTCCATCATCAGCCGCATGCTCTTTAAGCTGGAACCGTTGTTTATGGAGCCCGCGGTCCAGATGTTCACGCCGCCGTACTTTTTGCCCGCCTCTATGTCACGGAGCGTCTCGAATGTGAGTTGCTTTTCGTCATTGTTCATAAATGTGAACGGGGCGATGCAGCCGTCTATGCGGGCGTTTGGCAGGTACTTCCTGATCTCCGGCACCAGCACCGTGGGCCCGAAGTTCACACCCGTGAGGTTCATTTCGCCAAGCAGCGGCAGCAGGTGCCCCATGGCGCTGTCGGAATGCTGGAACCTTTCGTCCCCCTCGTCGGGAGAGAAGCGCGCGAACACTTTTTTGAGCACCGGGTAGCCGAACTTTTTGTACAGTGAGGGGCTGAGCAGACAGCAGTTGTCGTCAGCGAAACCGAAACCTTTTTCATCCGCGCCGGTCCTGCCCGCTTCCTCGTCCATTATTTCAGCCATCTTAATGATGACATCCGTCATTACGGAAGAGAACCTTTCCGCCAGCTCGTCCTCGTCCGCCAGGAAGTAGAGGAATTCCGTGGTGCCCATCAGGGAGCACGCCAGCGTGACCGGACCCCTTACCCAGTGCATGCGGGGAGGCACCAACCCGTACTTTTCGTATATGCGCTTTTTCTCGCTTTCCCAGTTGGGGGGCAGCATGAACTCCCTTAAGTCCAGCTTTTCCACCCGGTCCAGGGTCTGTTCCAGCTGCTTTTCGTCAAAAATGCTCCTTTTGAGCCATTCGGTGCCGTTTTCCAGCGCGTATTCGCTGCCGAACACCTCGCCTATGCGCTTAACGTACGGGAAAGCGGCGTCCTCCGGGGGCAGTTCTTCTTTAAGCAGCCGTCTGCCCACTATCTTCTCCGCTTTATCGTTGTAGCGCCTGTTCAGGTCCAGCCGGCGCTCCCAGGGAGTGTAGCCCCAGGGTTCGCCCTCCTCGCCCAGCTCCCAGAACACGCACTCGTCGCTCATCCTTATACCGAAGGCGATCT
>JAGCIC010000003.1 GCA_017648805.1 Clostridia bacterium | reverse complement strand
CGCCTGCGGGCTTCGTCCAGGGCATCCAGATCCTGATCCCACCAGGACCAGAACTCGTACGCGCCGAAACCGGCCGCCCGGATGCGCGCAAGGGTCCCGGCCAGGGGAAGACCGGAATACACCGCGCTGGAGCAAACGGAATACTTCATGATATAACGCCCCGCTTTCTGTATGTGCATATCTGGGTGCCGGTATCATCATACCCGCCGGACGCTGTGCTGTCAAGGGCGGCCGGCTGCCGGCGCATTCCAAAGAGAATGAATATACCGGAAGAGGTTGATTCAAACGGATTTTTCGGGTATAATGGACTTGCAAAAGAACGATTCAGCGCCATCGGGCAGGAGGAAAAAAGCATGACGAAAAGGGAACGCGTCACCGCGGCGTTTCAGGGGAAGCCCGTGGACCATGTGCCGGTATGCATGTGGCAGCACGTACCCAAAAAATACTGGAACGACGACAGGGAATTTGCCGCCTTCCAGCTAAGGGCCTGGCAGCATACGGACGTGGACTTTATGAAGCTGTCGGGCGACAAGTATTTCCCGTGGCCTTCCGATGAACTGGAGAACATCCAAAACGCCGGTGACCTGTACAGGCTCCAGCCTCTTGGTCCCGGCCACCGCTATATCCGCGAACAGGTGGAGCGCGCCAAAGTGGTGGTCGGCGCCCTGGGTCCCGACTGCGTTACGCTGCAGCTGGTATTCGCGCCCCTGTCCTACTTAAGGCTCCGGGTGGGCTATCCCGCCATGATGCGCCTGATCCGCGAGGACCCTGAGGCCATGAAGCACGCCTGCGACGTGATCGCCGAGGACGTCAAAGAGCTGGTAAAGGGATTTATATGCGAAGCGGGCGTGGACGGGATATTCTACAGCGTGCAGAACGGCGAGACCGACCGCTTCACCGCGGAAGAGTATGCCGATTGGGTGAAGCCCAGCGACAAAAAAGTACTTGATTATGCAAACGCCCTGAGCGCGATGAACGCCATTCACTTCTGCGCCTGGGAGGGCGTGCCCAACCGGCTTTCCGTTTGGGAGGATTACAAGGCCCCGGTGATCAGCTGGTCCCGCTACATGGACATCATGGATATCGGTGAAGCCAAAAAGCATTTCGGCAGCACGGTATGGGGCGGCTTCGACAACCGTCCGGGCACGCTGCTCTACACCGGCACCCGGCAGGAGATTGAGCAGGAAGTGCGCTCGCTCATCTCCCAGGGCGGCAAGACAGGCTATATCCTTGGTGCGGACTGCTCTCTCCATAACGAACTCGATCCCGAGCGCATACGCTGGGCGGCGGACGAGGCCCACCGGATCTGAAAAACGCGTGAAGCGGAAAAACGAAAAGGAGAACAAAGATGTATATACCAAACGAGCATCGCTATGAGCACGCCGGTTTTTACCGCAGATGCGGTCGCAGCGGTCTGATGCTGCCCGCCATCTCCCTGGGCCTTTGGCACAATTTCGGCGACATCACGCCCTTCGGACAGCAGCAGAGCATCCTGCGGGCGGCTTTTGACAGCGGCATCACCCATTTTGACCTGGCCAACAACTACGGTCCGCCCTACGGCGAGGCGGAGCGCAACTTCGGCATCCACATGGACCGCGACTGGCACACCCACCGGGACGAGCTGATCATCTCCACCAAGGCCGGCTACGATATGTGGCCGGGCCCCTACGGGGATCACGGCAGCCGCAAATACCTGTTGGCCAGCCTCGACCAGTCGCTTAAGCGCATGCACCTGGACTACGTGGATATCTTCTACCACCACAGGCCCGATCCCGATACGCCCATCGAAGAGACCATGGGCGAGCTGGACCAGATCGTGCGCAGCGGCAAAGCGCTGTACGTGGGCATCTCCAACTACTACGATCCCGCGCAGGCCGAAAAGGCCATTCAGACGCTCAGGGCCATGGGCACGCCCATGCTGATCCACCAGCCGAACTATTCGCTGTTCAACCGCTCGGTGGATAACGGCCTTGGCGAAGTGCTCAAAAGGGAAGGAGTGGGCTGCATCGCCTTCGCGCCCCTGGCAAGCGGCCTGCTGGCCGGACGGTACTTGAACGGCATTCCCGCGGACTCCCGCGCCGGCCACGACGCAAGGTATCTGAAGCCCTCATCCATCACCGAGGAAAAGGTGAACAAAACCAGGCTTTTGAACGAACTGGCCCAAGCGCGCGGTCAGACGCTGGCGCAGATGTCCCTCAAGTGGGTGCTGCGCAGCGACACGGTCACCTCCGCGCTGATCG
>JAGCIC010000143.1 GCA_017648805.1 Clostridia bacterium | reverse complement strand
GCGCCGCCTATGCGGCTCACCGCCTCCGCTGCTTCGTCCTCCAGGTCGTGCACCTTGTTTCCCAGATATTCCTGATACCAGCCTGCCAGCAGCCGTATGTCGTTCAGCTTCGCCCGGGTGGCCTGCAGCTTCGCGTTTTCCGCCAGCGTTTCCAGCGCGTCCTCGTCCAGCCCCGCCTGCTTGAGCAGCGTCAGCTCGTTTATCAGCCCGTCCTCGCAGCCCGCGGCCTTTATGGCGGATTTATAATATTTGAGTTCCCCCGAATGCTTTCTGAGCAGGTAGCTTATGAGTATAGCCTTGCCTTTTTCGTCTATCTGCTTTATGGGAGAATGGCCCGCCTCTTCGAATATGCGGGTCATCAGCCGTTTGGGAGACATTACCGACAGCCGGAAGGAACCGTTAAGCCCCAGCGCGTCCATCAGTTCCAGCTCCGTCTCCAGGGTGAGCTGGTCGGGCACGAGCACTATGACCTCCCCTTCGTTAAGGGCAGGCCTCACGAGCTTTATGAGCTCACGCGGCAAAAGCCTTCTGGCAGCGGTGCGGATAGTAAGCATTTATTCCCTTCCCAGCAGCATGCACCTGATTTTGGCCCCGTCGGGCAGTCTGTCCGCCATGCCGGCGAACTCGTTTCCCACGTACAACCGGGCGATCCGGTCCGGCTCGGCGTCTGATGAAAGAATGTCCTCTTCCGTCAGCACGGCCCCGTTCAGCACCTTTTCCCGCGCGGCGGGATCCAGCCGCACAGCCGGATAAGCGCCCAGCAGGCAGTCCATGGGTCTTATAAACTCTTCAATACTCTCCAGTTCGTTCAGCGTTTGGGCGTCACCCAGCGTGAACACCCCGGACGCGGTGCGAAGCAGGAACGACATATGTCCGGGACAGCCAAGTTTCCTGGCTATGTCCCGCATGAGCGAGCGTATATAGACGCCCTTATGACAGGCGATCTTTATCAGGTATCTGTCCGGCGAAGTCTGTCCAATAAGCGTGATGGCGTCTATCCTGACCTGCCTTGCGGGAATATCTATATCTTCCCCTCGCCGCGCTTTTTTGTACAGCGCCTCGCCCCCGCGCTTTATGGCGGAGTAAGCGGGCGGCGTCTGCATTATGTCGCCCACGAACGCTTTCAGTGCGTTTTCCACTTCGCTTCGGCTCACATTGACCCGGCATCTTTCGGTTATCCTGCCGCCCGCGTCGCAGGTGTCGGTAGCTGTGCCCAGGGCCAGTTCGCCTATGTACTCCTTGCGCTTGTCCACTATATAGTCAAATAGGCGGGTAGCCCTGCCCACGCATATGGGCAGCACTCCCGCCGCATCAGGATCGAGCGTGCCTCCGTGTCCCACGGCAGTGCCCCGGGGCAGCAGCCGCTTTATCCGGCTCACCGCGTCCTGGGACGTCATGCCCGGGGGCTTAAGCAGGTTTATGAATCCGTTCAAGCGTTAACGTACCTTTCCGCCTCGTCCATGACCTTTTTGAATACTTCGTCTATGTTCTCGTCGGGAAAGCGCGCGCCGCTGGCGGCTATGTGTCCCCCGCCGCCGAACTTCTGCGCCAGCACGGACACGTCCGCGCCGTTCGCGCCCCTGAAGCTCACCCGGGTCTCCCCCGGACGCTCCTCGGCCAGAATGCCCACGTACACCCCCTGGATCTCGTTCATGAAATTCACCAGCGAATGCGCTTCGGGCAGGCTCGCCCCCGCTTCGTCAAACATTTCCTTGGTGAGTTTTACGCCCGCGACCCTGCCGCTGGGGCTCATCACGTAAGCGGACAGAGCAAGACCGATCAGCCGTGTCTTGCCCGGAGTGCGGGAACGGTACAAAAGCCGGGTCAGGTATTCCGCGTCCGCCCCCGCTTCCAGGCATTCGGCCGCCATTCTGAGCGTCTGGGGCGAGGTGTCGGCAAAGGAAAAGTTGCCGCTGTCGGTGGAGATGGCGGTATAAAGCTGCTCGGCTATGGGCTTGGTCAGTTTGACTCCCAGTTCCCTTGCCAGCTTCACGATTATCTCCCCTGTGGAAGCCGCGTCCGCTTCCAGATAGGTCACGTCTCCGAAACCCGTGTTCGTGGCGTGATGGTCGATCACCGCCTGTCTTTTGCAGGCGCTGAACAGATTTTCGCTTTTGCCCATGCGGCGGGCGTCGGAAATGTCCACGCCTATGGCGCACAGGGGCAAAAATGGCAGGGCCTTTTCCTCGTTGGTGAATTCGCCCGAGTTCGCCAAAAAGCGGTAGGCGGGCTCCACCTCGTCGTCACATACGGGAAACGCGTGCTTGCCCATACTGCGCAGTATGCCCACCAGACCCAGGGCGCTGCCGTAAGCGTCGCCGTCGGGCTTAAAGTGGGTTATCACCGCGAAGTCGTCGTTTTCCCTTATGAAACCGGCTATATCCCTAAGCGTTCCCAGCATCCTCGTCCTCCCGAATGGGGTGTTTTTCCTCTTCCCTGCGCAGTATGTCTCCAATATGCTGAGCATACTCCATGTTTTTGTCTTCCTCGAATATGATCTCGGGAGTGTAACGCAGGTCTACCTTCTGGCCCAGTTCCCTTCTGATGAAGCCGGCGGCGTTTTTGAGCGCCTTTATGAGATCCGGGCGGTACTCGTCCTCCAGCACGCTCACCCGCGCCTTGCAGTAGCGCAGGTCACGGGTCACCTCGCAGCGGGTCACCGACCAGGTGCCCCTTACCCGTGGGTCCTTTACGCTATGGTTTATTATCTCGGTCAGGGCGTGCCTGACTTCCTCGCTAATGCGTTCCGTTCTGTCAAATGCCATGTATAACCTCTTAAAAAAGCCGGACATGCCGGCTTATATATCGTGAAGACTGATCCGTGAAAACTACGCGCTGATCTCTTCCATGGTGAAGCACTCCATCTCGTCCCCCACCTTCACGTCGTTGTAGTTCTCTATGCCGATACCGCACTCATAGCCGGTAGCGACCTCGCGCACGTCGTCCTTGAAGCGCTTGAGAGAGTCGATCTTGCCCTCGTGGATGACCACGTTGTCCCTGAGCAGGCGGATCTGCGCGTTGCGCTGGATCTTGCCGTCGGTGACGTAGCAGCCCGCTACGGTGCCCACGCCGGAGACCTTGAAGGTCTGCCTGACCTGGCAGCGGCCCAGCACGTTCTCTTTGAACTTGGGCGCCAGCATGCCCTTCATAGCGGCCTCCACGTCCTCTATGGCATTGTATATGACCCTGTACAGGCGGATGTCCACTTTTTCCTTGAGCGCGATATCCCTGACCGTGTTGTCGTGGCGCACGTTGAAGCCGATGATGATGGCGTTGGACGCGCTGGCCAGCATGACGTCGGTCTCGGTTATGGCGCCTACGCCGCCGTGTATGCAGCGCACCTTGACTTCGTCGTTGGAGAGCTTTTCCAGAGAGGAGGTGACCGCCTCCACGCTGCCCATGACGTCGGCTTTGATGATAAGGTTGAGTTCCTTCATCTGGCCCTCGCTGATCTGGTTGAACAGATCGTCCAGCGTGGCCTTGCTCTGCGCCTTAATGAGGGCGGCGCGCGCCTTGTCGCGGCGCTCCTCGGCCACTTTGCGGCTCAGGCTGTCGTCGTCCACGGCGGAGATGATGTCGCCCGCCTCGGGCACGTCGTTAAAGCCGATGACTTCCACAGGATCGCTGGGCAGCGCGGCCTTGACTCTTTCGCCCTTGTCGTTCACCATGGCCCTGACACGCCCGTAGGACATGCCCGCGACGATGGTGTCGCCCACTTTCAGTGTGCCGTTTTTGATAAGCACGGTTGCCACGGGACCGCGGCCCTTGTCCAGCCGGGCCTCGATGATGATGCCTCTGGCCTTGCGGTTGGGATTGGCGCGGTAGTCCTGCACTTCCGCCACCAGCAGCACCATTTCCAGCAGCTGGTCGATGCCCTGGCCGGTCTTGGCGGAAACGGGCACCATGATGGTGTCGCCGCCCCACTCTTCGCATACCAGGTCGTATTTGGTCAGTTCCTGGCGGATGCGCTCCACGTCGGCGGTGGGCTTGTCGATCTTGTTTATGGCCACGATGGTCTGCACTCCGGCAGCCTTGGCGTGGTTGATAGCCTCTATGGTCTGGGGCATGACACCGTCGTCGGCGGCCACCACCAATATGGCGATATCGGTAGCCTGGGCGCCGCGGGCACGCATGGCAGTGAACGCTTCGTGGCCGGGGGTGTCCAGGAAGGTGATCTTTTTGCCGTTGAGTTCCACGGTGTAGGCGCCGATATGCTGGGTTATGCCGCCCGCCTCGCCCGCGGTGACGCGGGTGTTGCGGATGTAGTCCAGCAGGCTGGTCTTGCCGTGGTCGACGTGGCCCATGACGGTGACCACGGGAGGCCTGGGCAGCAGCTTGTCCTCGCTGTCCTCCACCTCTTCCGCCTCCAGCGCGCTTTCGGCGGTCTCCGCAGGCTTGTACTCCAGCTCGATGCCGTAGTCGGAGCAAATGAGCTGGGCGGTGTCGTAGTCTATCTCGTTGTTGATGGTGGCCATTATGCCCAGCATCAGCAGCTTCTTTATGAGCTCGTTTACACTCTTTCCGATCTTCTCGGACAGGTCCTTGACCGTTATGAGCTCGGTAGTCATGACCGCGTGATCGATCTTTACAGGCTCCGGACGGGGCGTCGCAGTCGGCGCCTGCTTGCGCTTGCGCTTTACGTTGCGCTCGTACTCGTCGTCCATTGTCATCTGGGGAGCGGCCTGACGGCTCACCTGGCGCTTGTTCTTGACGGTATTGTGCTCGGGATCGTTCTGGCGCACATACTGGTTTTTCTTGGGATCGTAATTGCTGACCCGTCCCTTATTTTCAACCGGCGGCAGCATGTCGGCCGCGGAAGGCTTTCTCTGCCCAAATCCGCCGGCGCGCTGAGCAGGCGCGCCCTGCTGGGGACGGGTGAAGCCCGGCCGCTGCATGGACTGCTGTCCCGCCTGGCCCGGCGCCGCAGGTCTGCCGAAAGGCCGGGTAAGCCCAGCAGGCTGGCCCTGCTGAGGGCGGGGCGGATACGGGGTCCTCGCGCCCGGCTGACCCTGCTGGGGGCGGGGGCTCTGCCCGTAAGGCGCTCTTTGGCCCGGCTGAGCGGGATTGGTTCCGAAAGCGGGGCGGGGGCGCATCTGTCCGTCCGCGGGACGCTGGGGGCGTTCCTGGGACACACCCTGAGGCCTCGGGATCGGCTGGGGCTTCGGAGGCTCGGCCTGGACCGGCTTGACTTCCTGAACAGGCTCCTGAACGGGCGCGGGCTCCTCTGCCGGCGCGTTCTTCGCCGCGTTCATCGCGCTGACCGCCGCGTCGAACCTGTCCTTGAGCTCCTTGCGGTTCTGCTCCTCCGCTTCGGCGCGCTTGGCTCTCAACAGCTCATCGTTCCGGGCGCGCAGCGAACCCATCAGCCCTCTGAGCTGCTCCCTTGAAGTATTTAACTGTTTGATTAGCTCCTGAGCGCCAAGGCTCACGTCTTTGGCTGTAACTTTCGCCATTATTTAGACTGTACCCCCCGTATGTTACTCTTCGTTCAATAATTCGTATATCCTGCGCCCGAATCCACCGTCGGTGATCAGGGCGCACATTCTGAAATCTCCCAGGCTGTCGGACAGCTCGCCTGCCCGGAGCCTGAAATACGCTATACCGTGTTTTTCGGCCAGCGGCACCAGCTGCTTTTCCGTTTCGGGGCTTATTTCCCCGTCCAGCAGCAGCAGTTTGCCCTCTCCGGCCTTAAGCGACGCTTCCACCTGGGAAAAGCCGCTTGTAAGGGCCCCGGCGCGCCGGGCAAGTCCCAGCATCCCAAGACCGCGTTCGTACTTCGTCACGTTTCCCGGTCCCTTATGAGCTGCGCAAACTCGCTTTCGAGGCTGTCGTACACTTCGGCAGATATCGTGCTTTCCAGTTTTCTTTCCAGCCCCCTGCTTTTGCGGGCCTTCTTGAGGCACTCGCTGTCCAGGCACACATACGCGCCTCTGCCCGGTTTTTTGCCCTTAGTGTCTATGGAGATCTCACCCTCCGGGGAGCGCACTATGCGGCGCAGCTCCTTTTTGGGTTTCATCTCGTGGCAGCCCACGCACATGCGCATGGGGATCTTTTTAGTTGCCGGCATTCTCGTCCTCTTCGTAGGTGTCCGGCTGGGACTGGCTTATCGCCTCGGCTTCCTGCTGTGCCTGAGACTGGCTCTTGATGTCTATCTTCCAGCCGGTCAGTTTGGCGGCCAGGCGCACGTTCTGCCCTTCCTTGCCGATGGCAAGGGACAGCTGGTTGTCGGGCACCGTGACATAGGCGATCTTTTCTTTGCCGGGGATGTACATTCGGCCAGAATCAATCCGCCCGCCGTTTCTTCAAACACCATTTCGCTGCCGTCCACAAAAAGCAAATGGTTGCTTTGGGCATACACTTCCTGAAAACCGTCACGGCTGCCCCAGACGATCAGGTTT
>JAGCIC010000142.1 GCA_017648805.1 Clostridia bacterium | reverse complement strand
GAGCGCCACCTTGCCAAGGTGGAGGTCGCGAGTCCGAGTCTCGTCTACCGCTTAAAAAGACCTCCGTTTCCGGAGGTCTTTCTTTTGTGTGACCGCTTATTTCGCGGGCCAGACGGTCACTTTGATGTCCCTATAGCTTCCGTCGAAGGCGGTGGCCCTGATCACGCATTCGCCGGGGGACACCGCGTAAACGGCGCCCGTGGCGGGATCGGGATACGCGATCGAGGGATCGCTGCTTTCGTAGAACAGGGTCTCGATCATGCGGGTAGGGTGCATCTGTTTCGTGTAGCTTTTGTGTTTTCCCGCTCTCAGCGTGACCTTGTTTATGCTTAGCTTCCATCTGCTGTCGAGTTTGTACTGGGTCTCACAGGTCATTTCTTCGCCGTCGGTCCTGAAAATGATGGTGCCGGCGTTGGTATAAGAGGTGATCATGACCCTTGCCCCGGCCCGGCGCGCCTTGTTTATATGTTCGTACTTGGGCGGATAATCGCTGGAGGTGGAAAAGATAAAGTATTTGCATTTCAGCACGGCGTACAGCGTATCGTGCAGCCCGACGTTATGGTGAGGGCTCTTGAGAACGTCGCAGTGGAGCAGCTCGCCGTCCTGCTTTACCAGGTCCTTCAGTATCTCGTTGGTGGTGTCGGCGCAGAACAGGAAGCTTCTTTGGGAGTAGGTCAGCCTGAATATGAGGGAGTTGTTGTTTTCCGTGGGTTCGGTATACTTGGCAAAGGGGACGATTTTATCGGGCCCAACGCAGGTGAGCACCGCGCCGCCTATCGTGAATTCGTCTCCCTTTCTGACCTTTACATAGGGAGTGGAGTTGATGATCTCCCGTTCCTGTTTGGTGTGGGCGCTGTCCCGCATGGCATCTATGGCCAGGTCGTAATTGGTCAGGATGGTGCCGGTTTTGATCTTTCCCATTATGGCCGGAGCGCCCGCCACGTGGTCCGTGTGCGCGTGGGTGCCTATGTAGTACTTGAGTTCGGTGATCCCACGTGACTGTATGTATTCGGCGCACTTGGTCCCCCAGCTGTATGAGCCGCTGTCTATAAAGGCAGCCTCCCCGCCGCATACGATCAGGATGCCGTCATTGCGTCCGACATTCAGAAAATGTACTTCGAGGATATCGCGGCTTTCTTCTTCGGCAAAGGATATGCAGCCCAGCGCCAGAACCAGTGCCAGCACGAAAAGCGAGATGCGACGGAACATGTGCCCCTCCGTTTTCAGATAAATGCCCGCTCATTGTAACACATGCGGCGAAAACATGTCAACCGGACCTTTCGCGGCGCCGCGGCCGGGCGGTTTTTCAAATTTGTGCGGGATTGACTTTTTTGTGCGGAGCGATGTATAATATAAGGCAGTTTTTGCCAAAGGAGAGGGCTTCGGCCGAAAGTATGAAAATAAAGCATATCCGTTTCCGGCAGGCGTCGGCGGCCGTAATGACCATATACAATTCTGTGGCGCGAATGTGCCTGGACAAAAAGATTGACCGGAAAAGAAAGATCAAAGAGCAGAAATAAGGAGCAAAAACGATGAGCAGACCCAAATTCTATATAACTACCCCGATATACTACCCTTCCGGGAATATGACCATAGGGCACACTTACACCACCGTGGCCGCCGACACCATGACCCGCTTCAAGAAGATGCAGGGTTATGACACGTACTTTCTTACCGGTACCGACGAGCACGGCCAGAAGATCGAAAAAAAGGCTGCCGAAGCGGGCGTGACCCCCATCCAGTACGTGGACAAGATCGTAGCCGAGACAAAAGAGCTGTGGAAGCTGATGGACATCGAGTATGACGACTTCATCCGCACTACGGAAGACAGGCATACGAAGATAGTGCAAAAGATATTCCGACAGTTTTACGAACAGGGGGATATCTACAAGGCGGAGTACGAAGGCATGTACTGCACGCCCTGTGAATCCTTCTGGACGCCGACCCAGCTGGTGGATAAAGACGGACAGAAGGTGTGTCCGGACTGCGGCCGTCCCTGCAAGCCCATGAAGGAAGAAAGCTATTTCTTCCGCATGAACAAATACCAGGACTGGCTGATCGACTATATCGAGACCCATCCTGATTTCATCCAGCCCCCGTCCCGCGCAAACGAAATGCTCAACAACTTCCTTAAGCCCGGCCTGCAGGATCTGTGCGTGAGCCGCACCAGCGTAAAATGGGGCGTGCCCGTGGACTTTGACCCCAATCATACGGTATATGTATGGATAGACGCCCTTTCCAACTACATTACGGCCCTGGGATACGGCACCGATCATGACGAACTGTATCAGAAGTTCTGGCCCGCCGACGTACATCTTGTGGGCAAGGAGATCGTGCGCTTCCACACCATTTACTGGCCCATCATGCTCCACGCGCTGGGGCTGCCCCTGCCAAAGCAGGTGTTCGGTCACGGCTGGCTGCTGTTCGGCGCGGACAGGATGTCTAAATCCAAGGGCAACGTGGTATATCCGGGTCCCATCGTGGCGCGTTACGGCGTGGACGCTCTGCGCTATTACCTTATGAGGGAAATGCCCTTCGGTTCCGACGGCAATTACACCAACGAGTCCTTCCTGACCCGCACAAACGCGGACCTTGCCAACGACCTGGGCAACCTGGTGAGCCGCACGGTGGCGATGGTGGAGAAATACTTCGGCGCAGAAGTACCGGCTCCCGGCGAGTACGACGAGAACGACAGGCACATAATCGACATGTTCGAGGCGCTGCCGGAACTGGTGAACGCGCAGATGAACGCGCTTCAGTTCTCCCTGGCGCTGAGCGAGATATGGAAGTTCATAGGCGAGCTCAACCGCTACATAGACATTACCCAGCCCTGGGTGCTGGGCAAGACGGATGAGGGTAAAGAGCGCCTGAAGACCGTGATGTACGTGCTGTGCGAGGGCGTCAGGGCGGTGGCGGTGCACATCAGCCCCGTTATGACCCGCACACCCCTCAGGATATACGAGCAGCTGGGAGTTAAGGACGACGCGCTCAAGACCTGGGAGAGCGTGCAGAAGTTCGGCGCGCTCGTGCCGGGCACG
>JAGCIC010000141.1 GCA_017648805.1 Clostridia bacterium | reverse complement strand
TTTTTTCAGCCCATTCATAAGAAAACACTGGCGCAGCATAGTGGCGATACTGGTGGCCGTGGTCGTGATCGCGGGTGTACTTATCGGCTTTGATTACGCCGCCCGCAACAAGTACCGCATGTCGGTCAAAAACGGCGTAGTGACGGACGCGCAGCCGGGGGACATCATAATCAACCGCGGAACCTCGAGCAAGCCCCGCTGCTTCAAGATCGCCGAATTCGACGTTCCCGACAAATACCCGATAGACAAGGATTTCACCATTTCCTCCGACAAAACCGCCACGGACTGGGCGTTCAGGCCTTCCGAGGGCGACAGCGTGAACCTGGTGTTCGTAAGGGGAATGAAGACTTCCGCCAAAGAAAGCCACGAGAACAACCTGGATCTGGTCGGTCTGCACGATGAGAGCGGGAAGTTCCTGGAGGAAGACAAGGTCACGATCGGCAAGGACGACAGGGGCCTTGAGTACTACGCCTACCTGTCCCGGGCCGCGAACGAGGCGGACGGCGACTTTACGTATTACCTGAGGGTGTATCTGGAGTGCGGCAAGGACTCCTCCGCGCTGATCTCCGTAAACAGCCGCGCAGCGAAGGAAGAGGACCTGGCGGACTATGATACGCTGATGGCATACGCAAAGGAATTCATGGCGCTGATAACCCCCGTAAAATGATATCAAAACAGGAGATATAGATATGCTTGACCTGAATCTTATAAGAAACGACCCCGAATACGTAAAAGCGCAGCTGGCGAAGAGGGAATACGAAGTCGACTTTACCGAACTGCTTGCCTGGGATGCCCGCCGCAGGGCGCTGCTCACCGAAAACGAGAACTGCAAAGCGGAGAGCAACAAAAAGTCCAAGCAGATCCCCGTGTACAAAAAGCAGGGGCAGGACATCGCGCCCCTGATGGAGGAGCTCAAGCAGCTCAAGGACAAGATCGCCCAGATGGACAAGGAGCAGACGGAGCTGGAGGAAAAGATCCGCGCCTTCGTGATCGCGCTGCCCAACCTGCCCGCGGAAGACGTGCAGGCGGGCGGCAAGGAGAACAACCAGCCCGTCAAGTACTTCGGCGAAAAGCCCGTTTTCGACTACGAGCCCCAGAACCACGTGGACCTGTGCACGTCCCTGGGCCTGATAGACTACGAGCGCGGCGTGAAGATGGGCGGCAACGGCTTCTGGCTGTACACCGGCAAGGGTGCGCAGCTGGAGTGGGCGCTGCTGAACTACTTCATCACCGAGCACATCAAGGACGGTTACACCTTCATGCTGCCGCCCCACATGCTCACTTACGAGTGCGGGCTCACCGCGGGCCAGTTCCCCAAGTTTGAGGATGACGTTTACCGCCTGACCGAAGAGGGCTTCCGCTTCATGCTGCCCACCGCCGAGACCGCGCTGATCAACCTGTACAGGGGCGAGATACTCAACGAGAGTGACCTACCCAAGAAGCTGTTCGCCTACACGCCCTGCTACCGCAGGGAGGCGGGCACCTACCGCGCCAGCGAGCGCGGCATGATCCGCGGCCACCAGTTCAACAAGGTGGAGATGTTCGGCTACACCCGCCCCGAAGACAGCACCAAGATGCTTGAGGAGCTTATAAACAAGGCGTGCCGCCTGGTAGAAGGCCTGGGCCTGCACTACCGCTTGAGCAAGCTGGCGGCGGGAGACTGCTCCGCCTCCATGGCCACAACCTACGACATCGAGCTGTGGATCCCCTCCATGAACGAGTACAAGGAGTGCTCTTCCGTGTCCAACGCCCGGGATTACCAGGCACGCAGGGGCAATATCCGCTTCCGCAGGGCCGACACCAAGAAGATCGAGTACGTGCACACCCTGAACGGCTCCGGCCTGGCCACCAGCCGCCTGATCCCCGCCATAGTGGAGCAATACCAGCAGCCCGACGGCAGCGTGATCGTTCCCGAGGCACTGCGTCCGTTCCTGGGCTTCGACAGGCTCACCAAATAAACACAGCAGCAGAAAAGGCTGTCCGCTTTCGCGGGCAGCCTTTTGTTAATGGGGACGTGTCTTATTTTGAGGCCTGTTCGCCTTCGGCGATCTTCTTGCCGCTGGAGGCGCCTATGCGGCTGGCGCCCGCGTTGATGAGCTCCATGGCGAAGGCGTAGTCCCTTACGCCGCCGGAGGCTTTTACGCCCATCTCGGGGCCGACGGTGCTGCGCATGAGGGCGATGTCGTGGGCGTTGGCGCCGGCGGTGGAAAAGCCGGTGGAGGTCTTTACGAAGTCCGCGCCCGCTTCTTTGGCCAGGCGGCAGGCCGTCACTTTCTCCTCGTCGGTGAGCAGGCAGGTCTCGATGATCACCTTCACCAGGCGGCCTTTGGCGGCGTCCACAACGGCCTTGATGTCGTCTTTGACGTAGGCGGTCTCTCCGGCCTTGAGCATGCCCACGTTAATGACCATGTCAAGTTCCTCGGCGCCGTCTTCCACGGCGGCAGCGGCCTCAAACGCCTTGACGCGGGTGGCGTTCATGCCAAGGGGGAAGCCTATCACGCAGCAGGTCTTTACGCCGCTGCCTTCCAGGCACTGTTTTACCAGGGGCACGTAGGCGGGGTTCACGCAGACGCTGGCGGTCTTGAGCTCGACGCTCTCCGCGCAGATGCGCCTGATCATTTCGGGCGTGGCGTCTGCCTTAAGCAGGGTGTTGTCGATGTACGCGGCAATGCTCATTTGTTCTCCTCCTGTTCGGTATCGTCTTGGGTCTCTTCGGTCTTGTCCGCGGTTTCAAGGATGGCTTTTTCGTTCAGATATATGCGTATTTCTCCGCTTGTATCCACACTGTTATCGCCGGGCGCCACCAGAAGCACGCCTTCGTCGGCAATGGAGACCTTGATGTCCTTAAGCTGGCCGTAGGGGGCGACTTCTATTACGCCTTCCACCCGGGTGTTCATTTTGATCACGCTGTAGAACAGGGTGGCGGGATAGCAGGTGTATACCTTTTTAAGGCTGTCCTGGGACATGTTGTATACGGGCTGATAGGTGGTGAAATAGCCCTCTTCCCTGAACAGAGCCGCGGAGTGGGTGCCTGCGGGATTCGTCTGGGTGCTAACGGGCTTCTCGGCGGGATTGGCTTCGCCGAACTCGGCCTTTTCCGGGAATTTCACGGTTATTTCGCCGCTGCCCGTGCCCAGGGAATCCCGGGATATGTAGTACCTCAGGGTGTTTTCACTTGTCCATTCGGGCTCGATCTGGAAGCTTGAAGTCCTGTCCACCGAAATGCTGCCCGTGATCTCGGCTTTTTCGCCTTCCGCGCCTTTGGCGGTGTAGACGTAGCAGTCGGTGCGGTAGGGATACAGTTTCTGGGGTTCGCCGTCTTCCTGCACGCTGTCGCTTAACTGATACTCGTCGGGTATGGAGAACATGCGCAGCATCACCAGCTGCTCGTTGTAGCCGTCGGTTTGGAAAGCGAGGCGGCCGGTGGGGGAGGGCATGGAGGTGCCGGTCTGCTGCAGCGTGAGCAGCGGCCACAGGTTCATCATAGTGGAAGCCAGCGAGAGCCCGAGCACGAATATCATGACCGCGACGATGCCCGCGATTATCTTCTGGATCGGCGTTTTCAGCCGCTTGTACAGGGCAAGCACTATCAGAGCGAAGATCAGCGCGACGGGGATAAAGTATACCAGCAGCTGCCAGTCCCAGTATTTGGCGAGGGTATAGCCCGTCCTTCCCGCCACGAATGTGAGCAGGGCGCACACGAGCATGAACACGGTCAATGTTATCCGCAGTATGGTGCCCAGCTTTGTGCGGGGATGCACGCTGAAAAACGGCAGCACGTTTTCGTCTTTTTTAAACAGGTTGCTTTTGGCTTTGACGGGAGGCATGGTAGTCTTCCTTTTCTGCAAGATTATGCTTAAACCATTATACCACATTTCCTGCCCCGGGTTAATACCTTATACCCGCGAAAATGCGTTTTTTAAGCCTGTTTTTATCAAGAAATAACACGCAACTGTATTTTAACGCGGCGAATGTGTTGACAAACAGGATTTGCACGTGTACAATAAACTCTGCATGAAAGTGCGCGGGTGTAGCTCAATGGCAGAGCTCCAGCTTCCCAAGCTGATAACGTGGGTTCGATTCCCATCACCCGCTCCACTTGAGCGATTATCCACACAATCTGGGAGGACTGATTACCATGGGAAAGGCAAAATTTGAGCGCACGAAGCCGCATGTAAACATCGGCACGATCGGACACGTAGACCACGGCAAGACGACCTTGACTGCTGCGATCACCATCGCGTTGTCCCAGCAGGGCCAGGCGACGGCCATGCGTTACGACGAGATCGACAAGGCGC
>JAGCIC010000140.1 GCA_017648805.1 Clostridia bacterium | reverse complement strand
CCTTCCGCCCGGGCAAGCGCCCTTTTGACCCGGTCCGGATTCTCAAGCAGGTCCACGGCCAGGGTCTGTCCGCCCCTGAGCGCGGCTATATGGTCGCCGCCGGGATGGAAGTCCGTGAGCCCCACGATGAACCGCCCTTTGCCCCTTTCCAGCAGCTTTCGGGTGAATTCGACGAGCTTTACGAACAGGGGATGGTTCATGTCCAGGCGCGTTTTTTCAAAGTCCCTCTCCCAGTCGGTTATCGCGGGACGGGACCAGGCGGTGGTCTTGCCGAACCCGTATGGGCAGCCGCACCAGGCGGAAAAGATCTCCGGCCCCAGGTTGGGCCAGGCAACGGGCAGGGAATCGTACAGAAACTCGGTGTTTTCCAGCCCCGCCACCATTTCTTCTATGCGCCCGTCTGTGTCCAGCCATTTGTCTTCCAGGGAGGCGTAGGTCTTGCCCCTGTAAGGTCTCGCCCCCGCCTTGGGCAGGGTGACACACACGGGCGGCCGGTCGACGATCTCCCGTTCCCAGAACGCCATGTACCGCTTTTTCACCTGTTCATAGTCGGGCTTCAGCTCAAAAATCATATAACGCCTTTCTGTCCTGTCGCCGCGCGAAGCCGCCCCGCGGATCGATCATTGCGGGAAAGACCGCCTCGTCCGTTCCCGGCAGTGCGGAATAATACGAGAACCCTCCCGCAAAAATGCCGGCGTTCTCATACTCCCGCATCAGAAACCCGGGCTCCCGCTAATGCGGCTCGTTTTCGGGGCAGTCGTTTTTAAGCCCGCAGTTGCAGTGCGTGTGTATGTCGAATATCCTCACGGCATTACCTCGTCTTCAGGCGGGTCTGCTTTTTTACCTGCTTCCTGTAGCGGTACGTGGTCTCCCCGAACGTGCCCGAATATGGCAGTTCCTCCCAGCCGTCATTAAGCAGCCTTTCGTTCCTGCGGGCGGGCGTGCGCTGGTCGCCGGGCACATCCAGCAGCCAGCCTCCGTTTTTCGTCACGCGGGTCAGTTCGGCGACTTCCTCTTCAAACAGGTCTCCCACCACGTGGCCGCTCATGGTCACGTCGAAGCTGTCGTCCGGGAAGGGCAGAATGTGGCACAGCCCGTCGCACACCCGCATGTTGGTCAAGCCCCTTTTTGCGATCTCGTCCCGCATGAACTCCCTAAGGGCGTCCACCGGCTCGCTCGCCGCCACGAACGCGGCCTTTTCCGCCGCCGCGAACGCCAGACGGCCCGTGCCGCTGCCCACGTCCAGCACCGTCTTACCCGTAAGCTCACACATCTCGTACAGCCGCTTACTGTCCCAGCCGCGTATGAAGTCGCACTTTTCGTACATCGCCCCGGGGGTGGTGTAGATAACGAAGTCCTCATACCCGCCAAGTACCGTCTCTTCCGCCCCGCGCACCTGTTCCGGAGAAAGGCCCCCCGGGGCGCTGGCGGCAAGCGCGTCTATCTCCCCCGCGCGCTCGGGGCACTTCTGCTTCCACAGCCACGCCACCTTGGGATTGGCTTTCAGCGCGATTCCCATAACGGGCCTGTCCGCGTCCTCCAGATAATCAAGTATCAGGCGTATCTGGAAGCGCTCCATGCGCAGCATGCAGTCGAAGGGGTATTCGCTTGGGTCTATCCAGCCCAGTTTCCACATGGCGCCCTCCCGTCATTCGTCCATAAGCGCGTTCAGCGCCGTGAATTCCCTCAAATACATGCCCCGCTTTTCCTCGTTTTCGGCGGCGAACCCGGCGTGTTTGGAAAATATGTCCAACGCTTCGGCAAGACTCAGCCACCTGGGTTCCATGCCCGCCTGCTTTTCCCTTTCGGTCATCTTTATTTCGGTCTCGCCCACCGCGCGGCAGAAGTAGTACAGGCTCACGTACCTGCAGTTTTCGTAATACTCGTCTATCTCCAGCTGGGGCAGCGAGGGCTCCACCAGCACGCCCGTCTCCTCCCCCACTTCGCGGACGCAGCAGGCGCTTTCGCTCTCCCCCGCCTCCAGCCCGCCGCCCGGGAGCATCCAGGTGTCCGTATTCGTCTCGTAGGACAAAAGCAGTTTTCCGTCCTTTAGCACTATGCCGCGGCAGGCGGCGCGGGTCTTGTCCCAGCGCCCGAAATAGTTTTCGCCGATTATGCTGATGGTCTTCATTTCCGTGTTTCCTTCTGTTCTCTTGGTTCTGACCGCTTATCCCCTCGCGGCCTGTATGTCACGCCAGATGCGCATCGCAATTTGCCAGCACCTCCATCCCATAAGCAAACATAAGATTATTACCACCAGAAAAAAGATTCCCGCAATGATCTTGTTTCTGCTTATATCGGGTTTGCCCAGCAACTCCCGGATGCTGTTTATCAGGTATATCGCCGCTTCAAAAAACACCCGGCAAAAAGAGATCCATAAAACAAAGCCTTCGGTGCTGTTATACTTGTCTCCCGTGCCCCATTTGCCGTATCCGCCGCCGTATTCCAGCCTCTCGACAGGCTCAAGGGTCAGTGCCGTATAAACGCAGAACGCTATGCACAGCACGCTGACGGAATAGAGCACTATGCCTATGACGGTAAAACGTTTCCTGTTCTCCGGCGGGTTCTTGCCTCCCGGAAACGGCAGGCGCCTTTTACAGCCAAAGTCCGGCGGCCCGCAGCTGAGTTACGACAAGAGCCGCGCAGAAGCGCGGCTCCGTCTTTGGTTTAGGTTTATTCTTTCTCTCCGGCAAGCTTCCTGTAGCTCTCCAGGCGCTTGGCGGCGTCTTCTTCCGCAGCGGCGAACAGCTTCTCGGCGTCCGCGGGGAACTGACGGATAAGGGAGGCGTAGCGGTTCTCGCCCTTGATGAACTCCTGATAGCTGGCGGTGGGCGCCTTGGAATCCACGGTCATGGGATTCTCGTTATCGGGGTTGTAGCGGTAGAGCTGCCAGTAGCCCGCCTGCACGGCCTTCTTGATCTCGGTCTGAGCCTGGTTCATCTTGATGCCGTGGTTGATGCAGGGCGCGTAGGCGATGATGAGGGAAGGCCCGTGATAGGCTTCAGCCTCGGTGACCGCCTTGAGCAGCTGGGCGGGATCGGCGCCCATGGCCACCTGGGCCACGTACACGTAGCCGTAGGACATCGCCATCATGCCCAGATCCTTCTTCTTGGTG
>JAGCIC010000139.1 GCA_017648805.1 Clostridia bacterium | reverse complement strand
GTCCGAAGGCGGCGTACTGGCCGTCGTAGGCGGACTGGCGGGAGAACATAACGAAGAACTGGCTGCCCGCGGAGTTGTTGTCTTCCGGCAGGCGGCACATGGATATGACGCCGCGGGAGTGCGATATGCCGGGGATGGGGAAGCCGTTTTGCCTGAACTCGCCTGCTATGGTGTAGCCGGGCCCGCCGGTGCCGTCACCGTCCGGGTCGCCGCCCCGCATGAAGTAGGTGGGATATACATAGTCTATCTTCAGCCCGTCGTAATAGCCGCCGTTGGCCAAAGAGACGAAGTTGCACACCGTGTTGGGGGCGGCGGCGGGATCCAGCGTGAAGCGCAGGTGGTATATGACGCCGTCCACGTCCAGTGTGAACACCGCCTCGGGCTTGGGGATGTCCGCGAACTGGTTCACGTATTCCACGCCGCAGCCGCACAAAAACAGCGCCAGCGCCAGTATCATAGCAAGAAAACTAAGCTTTTTCATGTGTGCCCTCGCCAAGTATGATTTTTTGTTTTCTGAGGCTCATTTCGCCGGTCCTGGATATGTACTCTTCCACGTTCCTCAGGTTCGCGCTGCGCTCTATGCGCTTTTCCCGGGGGAAGATCCACTTGCTTATGGAGCCTGCGCCGAAAGCCAGCACCTTCTGGGTCTCTTCCATGTTGCCTATGTTGTACAGGCACTGCCTGCCCGGCAGGCAGTAGCCGGTGTTTTCCAGATTGCCCGCCATATGCTTCTGGCGGTACAGATAATATGGCATATAGCCGCTGCCCGTAAGGGACGCCAGGGCGAGGGACAGCATTTTGTCGGTGTCCGCCGCCTCCCGGCGGGTGCGGGTACGGCCGCTTAACAGCCTTTCCTCGTACAGCTTGCTGGCGCGCTTGACCGCAAGGGTATGCACGGTGACGCTTTCGGGGCGCAGCTCTATCACCTTTTCCAGCGTGCGGGAGAAAGCGTTTATGTCCTCGCCCGGCAGCGCGGCGATAAGGTCCATGTTGATGTCGTCAAAGCCGTACTCCCGGGCAAGGGCGTACGCCCTGAGGGTGTCCTCGCTTGTGTGGGCGCGGCCTATGAGCCTGAGCGTTTCGTCAGAGAACGTCTGGGGATTAACGCTTATGCGGGTGACGTTTTGACGCTTTAGCATCTCCAACTTTTCGGGGGTTATGGTGTCGGGCCTGCCCGCTTCCACGGTGAATTCCCCGCCCTGCCCGAACAGCTCCCGGACGCAAACGAGTATCCGCTCCAGCTGCCCGGCGGGTATCGCGGTGGGCGTGCCGCCGCCTATGTAGCCCGCCCGCATCCTGAGCCCCAGCCGGTCCATCAGCTCCGCCCCGTCCCTGAGCTCCCGCAAAAGCGCGTCCACGTAGGGGCCGACCAGCTTTCCGCTGCCCACTTCGCCCGTGGCGAAGGAGCAGTACGCGCAGCGTGTGGCGCAGAAGGGAATGTGGATGTACAGGTCGAAGCTGTCCGAGGGGGGATAGATGAGCCCCTGCTGGGCGCTGACTATGGTCTTTACCAGCTTTGCCTTTTCCGGACTCACGAAGAACTCCTCCATGAGCCTGTTTTCCGCCTCGTCCGCGCTCAGGCCTTCGTCCAGAGCCTCGTACATGAGCCGGGTGGGGCGTATGCCGGTCAGGCTGCCCCAGGGCGGATCCATGCCCGTAAGCTGTTTGAGCAGCAGAAACAGCGCGGTCTTGGCGGCGCGCTTTATGACGCGCTTTTGTTCCAGTTCGCCCGCGGGCACCGGCGCCTGTCTGGAGCACATGTTTTCGCCGCATGACAGCGTCTCCGTGTACTGCCCGCCCTCTTCCAGGTGGGTGTGAACGATAAGCGCATCCCCGCCCTCCGGCACTAAGCTCACGTCGCCGTAGAACACGCGTATGACGTCGTCGAGCTCGTTGCGGATGGGTTCCAGATTGGTCTTCAGGCAGAGCGTCATCTGTAATACCCTCGCCTTATCTGTTCGATGGTCGCTTTTTCGCCGTGACCGGAATATACGGTTATATCGCTGTCCATTCTGAGCAGTCTGCGCAGCGACTCTATGAGCTGCCCCATGTCACCGCCCGGGAAGTCCGTGCGCCCGTAGCCGTGGGCGAACAGCGTGTCCCCGGTAAACAGCGCCTTTTCCGCGGGGAAATACAGGCAGATGCCCCCGGGAGTGTGGCCGGGGGAGGCGATTATCTCGCACTCGCGCCCCAGCAGCACGGTCCTGCCCGGCTGAAGGACGGCGTCCGCCTTTATGGGAGTAAAGGGCGTAAGGGTGAAACCGGGCACTATGGCGGCGTTTTTGTCCTGCAGCGCGGGAGCGTCTTTTTCCGAGATCAGGATCTCGGACGCGTATTTTTGCTTCATGTGCGCGGCGCCCAGCAGGTGGTCGAAATGGCCGTGGGTGATGATCACCGTTTTTATTTCGGCGCCGGTCTCGGCTATGAAACGGTCTATGGCCCGGGTGT
>JAGCIC010000138.1 GCA_017648805.1 Clostridia bacterium | reverse complement strand
CAGCGCCTGTCCATAGCGCGCGTGTTCCTTAAAGACCCCGCCATACTGATACTGGACGAGGCCACCAGCGCCCTGGACAACACCACCGAGGTGCTCATACAGCAGTCCCTGGACGAGCTGTGCAAGGGCAGGACCACGCTGGTGGTGGCTCACCGGCTCTCCACCATAAGGAACGCCGACGAGATCGCCGTGATACTGGGCGGCAGGGTCACCGAACAGGGCACCCATGAGGAGCTAATGGCCAAAGGCGGCACCTACAAAAAGCTCTACTCCCTGCAGTTCCGCGAAAACGACCTGTTCGAATAAAGCGTATGCACACAAAAAAGCCCGGGGTCAGCCCCGGGCTTTGTGTTTTGCCTGTGTTTACAGGTCCGAAAATTCCTTGTCGCCCTTCGTATAAAGGTGGCGGTTGAACAGCACGCACAGCGCCAGCGGCAGTATGAACATATAGGGTATCGCGTTAAAGCTGTTCCTCAGGAAGTACGCGGCCACGGCTTCGGCCATTATCAGCGCCCAGGCGCCGAACATGGTTATCACGACCGAGGCGGACTGCTTGATGGGCACCGTTTCGTTGGTCCAGTCCAGCATGGGCTTCTTGAGTCCCATGTACAGCCCCAGGGCCGAGGTAAGGCAGACCATGCACACGCCGTACACCACGTTTATCGCGCCTTCCCACACCGTCAGGCCCAGCAGGGCGCTCAGCAGCGCGGAAGTGAGTATGACGGGAGGCAGGTTCAGGCAAAGGTGCAGGCCCTGCTTGGCGTTGAACACCTGGGCGGAGGTCACGGGCATGCTCTTCAGCAGCCACATCGTGTTGCCTTCCAGGGAGACGGAGGGGGCGGTTATCACGTTCATGGAGCCCATGAAGCCCGCGCCCAGGGCGGGCACGAACGCCGCCAGGGTCTTCCACTCCGGGGGAATGGAGGCGAGTATGGACTCGATGCCGGTCTTAAGGAAATTGAAGCGCACTATGGCGTACGCGCACAGCGCCAGGGATAACAGCACTCCCAGCCCGCAGTTGAGCACGTAGGCGGGCGTCTGGAAAAAGCGCATGAATTCGCGCCTGAGCAGCGCGGAGGTCACGCCCTTCTGACGCAGGGGACGCGCCACGTACGCGGTCTTCCTTACGCCCTTGTTGGTGAAGGCGATCCTGCCGAAGTGGCGGCTCAGAAGCAGCACCGTAAGCGCCATAAGCACCACGGACGCTCCCGCCAGCAGCAGGAAGCCCGGCAGGTCCCCGACAAAGGACTTGCACACCCACATTATGGGCTTCGCGTTGCTGCTCACGCTTTCGCCTATCAGCAGCGCGTTGGTGGCGATGGCCTGCAAAAAACTGTTGAGCTTAAAGTAGATAAAGTAGTACAGCGCCAGCAGCGCCACGCTGATCAGTATCGTGGTAAGGCTCTTGTGCCGGGAATGGGCCGCCGCCAGGCCCACCAAATAGCCCAGCAGGCTGGTCAGCACCAGCGCCAGCAGGCCTATCCACAGCAGGTTCAGCACCTGCATGAACAGATACCACTTTATGCCAGCCTTTATGGCGTACACGATTATGGCGGGCACCAGCGCCATGCACTCGAACAGGAAGCCCGACAGGAACACGGCTATCAGCCTGACCGAGAGTATGACCGCGGGAGGGATGGGCATGGCCATCAGGAACTCGTTGTCCTTCGCGCTGTAAAGTATGGAATAGGCGGAGAACACACTGCCTACCACGCTCACCACCAGCGCAATGGCGGTCATCATCATGAAGTATACCCAGTCCAGCTCCAGGGGCAGGAACGCGTCCGCGAACAGGAAGCTCATGCCCACAAAGGAAAACGAAATGCTGACGGTGAGTATCGCGAAGAGTATCACAAAGCCCTTTGTGCCCGTCTTCTGCTTGCTCTTGCGGCTGCGGGGGGTGTAGACCTCCTTCAGCTCCATCAGCTGCTTTTTGAGCAGTGCCTTAAACATTCTGCGCTTCCCCCTCCATTTCCAGGAACACGCTTTCCAGCCCTTCGTCGCCGGCGATCTCTTCCATGGAGCCGTTCTTTATAAGCTTGCCCTGGCGGATTATGGCCACCTCGTCGCACAGTTTCTGGGCCACTTCGAGCACGTGGGTAGAGAAGAAGATCGCGCCGCCCCTGTTGCAGATGTCCCGCATCAGCTCCTTGAGCAGGTGGGACGCGATGGGATCGAGGCCCACGAAGGGCTCGTCCATCATGACCAGCCTGGGCTCGCGGATAAGCACGCCTATCAGGGCCAGCTTCTGCTTCATGCCGTGGGAGTAGGACGTCACGCTCTGGCCCAGGCTGTCCCTGATCTCGAACATCTCGGAATACCTGTCTATGCGCTCCTGGCGGGTCTTCGCGTCTATGCCGTATATGTCGGCTAAGAAATTAAGGAACTGGATGCCCGTCATAAAGCCGTAAATGTCCGGATTGTCGGGCAGGAACGCGGTCTGGCGCTTGCAGAACAGAGGGTCTTTTTTTATTGAGACGCCCGCGATCTCTATGTCGCCCGCCTCAAAATTAAGTATGCCCGCGCAGCTTTTGAGCGTGGTGGTCTTGCCCGCGCCGTTGTGGCCGATAAAGCCGTATATGACCCCGGGCCTGATGTGCAGGGACAGGTCGTCCACTGCCTTTTTGCTGCCGTAGATCTTGGTAAGATGGGATATTTTCAGCATACGTCCTCCATATTCTTTATGATATCATAATAATATCACTTTATCCGTGGGCTGTCAATATGTTTTCGGAAGAATAGCGCTTTTGACCCGCCGATGGGCAAAAATCTCCCCGGGCAGGAACGTGGCCGCCCGGGGCGCTGTATTATTTCGCGTAGGGAGCCTCGTCCGAGAATAGCAGCGTCTGGGTCTCGACGCCCGCGATGCCGTCGGCTTTCAGGCCCGCCCTCTCCTGGAACTTCTGCACGGCGGTCTTGGTCTGGTTGCCGTATTCGCCGTCGATCTTGCCCGACAGGTAGCCAAGGTCGCTCAATCGGGTCTGGAGCTTCGTGACCTCTTCGCCCTTGGAACCCTTCTGCAGGCTCACGTAGGGCACGGGCGTGGGAGCGCCGGGGGCGGGGGTGGGAGTTACCTGGAGTATCAGTTCCACCTTCTCCTGCTTGATTATGGCGTCCAGCTGGCCGGTGTTGGTGGAAGCCTTGAGCGCCTCCACCATCAGGCGCACCTGGCTCCAGCGGGCGTCGCTCTGGGTCTCCTTCTGGGCGGCGGTAAGCGTGTTGTCGCTCAGGGCCAGCGCGTCGTTGGCCAGGCAGTTGTTTATGCTCTCCTGTATGGCTCTGAGCGCGTCTATGAATCGCCTGTCGTTGCGCTGGGGATTGGAGGGCATCAGGCTGTTCAGGTCCTCCAGGTCGCGGGTCATCTGTTCCCTCAGAGAGACGTAGGAGCTTATGTCGCTGGGGTCGTACAGGTTCAGCATGCTGCGGCGGTAGGACTGGCCCACGCGCTGCTCCATACGCGCCACGCCCTCGTTCCAAAGGTCGTAGCTCACTTCCTCCACGGGCGCGGCGTTCATGCTGGAGCGCAGGTTGCCCAGCAGCACCACTACGCCCAGTATCACCAGCACCGCGGCGAGCCCCGCCAGCACGTAGCGCATGTACTTCAGGAGCTTGTCGCGCTTGATGTCGTTCATGAGCGCCTCGTCGGTGTACTCCTCGTCGTCGCCGTACAGGGCGTCGTCCTCGCCCGGCTCGTCCGCGCTCGCGTCGGGCACAGGCTCCTTTTGCTTTGACTTCTTTTCCTTTACCTTTTTGACTTTGGCCTTTTTCTGCTTCTTCTGCTTTTTGGGCTTGGACTCGTCCTCGAAATCGAAGGGATCCTCACCGCCCTTTTCTTCGGGCAGCTCGTCGAAGTCCGCCTCGAAGTCTTCGTCCTTCACCGCGGGCTTGGCGCGCTTTCTGAGCTTGATGGGAGGGATGTCGTCCTCCGCGTCCAGCGCCAGGCGCCGCCCTTCCATGAATGCGTGGATGTCTTCGCTTATGCCCGCGGGAGGCGCGAATTCCACGTCCTCGTGCAGCAGGCTTTTGCGTTCCTCGTCGGTTATCTCGTCTACGGGCGTGTCGGCGGCAAGGGGCTTTTCTGCTTCGTCGCCGTCGTCTTCGCCGGCGCGGGAATTGCGGGACAGGAACGAGAACAGGGAGGGCTTTTTCTCGGCGGTGGCGTCCTGTTCCTCCTCGTCCTCAAACTCTTCATCCGGGGCGGGCTCGTCGTTCCTGCGGCTGTCGAACAGGGGCTCCCGGTCGTCGTCTTCCCCGTAACCGGTGATGCCTGCGCCCTTGACGGAGCGGTACATGCTGTCTTCGTCGGAGGGCAGGGAACCTTTATCGCTGCTTTCGACGGTGTCGTCCCGGGAATAGTGGTTGACGTAGGAGGAGTTGACCCTGACTGCCTGCCCGGGCTTAAGGCGCGTCTGGGCGCCGGTATAGCCGCGGCTGGAGTCAAAACGGCTTTCGCCCACCGTCATGCCGCAGTTTGGGCAGATGAGGGCGTCACTTTTTAAGCTCTTTCCGCAATTTGAGCAGAACATACGAGCCTCCTAATCAGAAAACGAGTATACTTCGACCGCGCTGCTGGCGCTCAAGGGCACGCTCTGGGGCACGGGCTTCAATGTGGGCAGCATGAGCGAGAACAGAAGGTACATGCACACTGCCGCAACAAGGGAATACACCACGCGGGCGGCCAGGAACAGGTCCGGCTTCGTCCACACGCGGTATATGCCGTAGGGAGGCAGCAGCATACAGAAAATAAGGTCGATTATAAGCGACCTGACCTGCTGTCTGTCCCGGTTTATGGCGTTGTCGCTGACGGGGCGGGAATAGGACGCGCCGCGTCGGTTGCCCCGTTTGCCGGAGCGGGTGAAGGAATCGAAAGACCTGGAATTTGTGGGCATTTTACTCGCCTTTCAGCCAGTATACGGTAACATATTCGTACAGTTTATTATATAACTGTGACGGGAATATGTCAAGTTTTGGTGGGTCAGTCCACCAGATTGGACTCGTAGGCGAACAGGTCGTTCAGGCTCACGATGCGGTAGGAACTCTGGTATAGATACTGGATCACGTACACTATCCGGTCGGCCTTCACGTTGTTCAGATCAAAGTTGATTATCTGCCCGGGAGCGACCTGCTCGAAGCTGCGCGGCTCGTTGAGCGCCCAGCGGCAGATGCCCTTGTAGCCGCGGAGCGAGAGGAAGGAGCTCAGCCGCGTGTCGCTGTCGTCGTTAAAATTGTCAGTGCGCAGGAAGTGGAACACGTAGCCGGGGGCTATGGCGTTCATGAACTGCTGCGGCGCGTCCAGCTCGTTGGCCAGAGCCTCGTCCTGCAGGGAAGAGATGTTGCCCGCGTTCATGCCGCGGCTCTCTATCTCGTGGCCGCTCAGATAGGCGATCGCCACGCTCTCGGACAGCGCCTGCATTTCCTCGCCCTTCATGAAGAAGGTGATATGGGCGCCCAGGGGTGAACACGCGTCCAGCAGCGTCTCTATCGCCCGGGCGTCGGCGTTCTGCACGGTGAGCGCGACCACGTTTTCCCGGGTGTTCGCGCTGAAAAACACGGGCAGCAGGCCTTCGGCTTCCGGCTGGGGGCGCAGCGGGGGAGTGGGCGTGGGCGTGACCGGCGTGTAGGGGTTGCCGTACAGGTCGGTTATCTGCATGGGAGTTTCGGGATCTTCTTTTTTTACGGCGTCTTTGATGATCAGCACCGCGAACACGGCGATGGCGATTATGAGCGCCACCGTCACCCACGCGCCGGGATTAAAGCGCACTTTCCGCCCGCCGGAGCGCATGGGCAGCGTCTCAAATTCATCCTGTCGGGGCATTTTTCCACCTTTAGCTCAGATATTTCCGGGGACAAAAAACATATTCCCCATAACTGCCTTATAATAGCGCTATACAGGGAATATGTCAAGCATATTTGGGATAATCGGCGTTTAAGTGGAGGTAAATCCGCAAAAAACGGCCAAAAAGCGGATAAAGTGGGAGAACAAGTGGCTATTTTGGGCATGAAAGCGCATTTTCAGCGCGTCCAGCGCCCAGAAGCCCCGCAGGGCAGCACACCGCCGGATTCTATGGGCAGGCCCACTTCGTCCGCGTCCACGCTGCCGCCGAAGCGCTTCATAACGGTGAGGCGCAGCATGTTGGACAGCACCGCGGGCTGAAGGCCGGTGGTGTAGCTGTTGATGAGCATGAACAGGGGTTCGTCGCTTAACACCTGCGCGCACAGTTCCACCAGCGGGAACAGCTCGTCCTCGAGCTTCCAGATCTCCCCGGAAGGGCCGCGGCCGTAGGAGGGCGGGTCCATGAGCAGCGCGTCGTACCTGCGCCCCCGGCGGATCTCCCTCTGCACGAACTTGACCGCGTCGTCTATGATCCAGCGCACCTTCGTCTCGTCTATGCCGCATGCCTTGCGGTTTTCGCCCGCCCAGGCCACCATGCCCTTCGCGGCGTCCACGTGGGTGACCTGCGCGCCCTGCTTTGCCAGGGCGCAGGTGGCGCCGCCGGTGTAGCCGAACAGGTTCAGCACGCTCACCTGCCGCCCGCTTGCGCTTACCAGACCCCGCATCCAGTCCCAGTTCACCGCCTGCTCGGGGAACAGGCCCGTGTGCTTAAAGCCGGTGGGGCGGACGATGAAACTTAAGTCGGAATACCTGAGCGTCCAGCTTTCGGGCAGGGACTGGCGCTTTTCCCATTCGCCGCCGCCTTTCTGGGACCTGTGGTACACCGCGTGGGCGCGCTCCCAGAGGCCGGGGTCCTGCTTGGGCCAGATCACCTGGGGGTCCGGGCGGGAAAGGATCTTGCCCGCCCAGGATTCCAGCTTCATGCCGTCGCCCGCGTCCAGCACCCGGTAATCGGTCCATTTGTCGGCTAAAAACACCTTATACCTCCTGGGGCAGCACGCGCATCGCCCCGGCAAAATCCGTGTCGTTCAGGTTCACGTACCTGATCACGAAAGTCAGCGTCGCCGGCTTGTCCAGCCTTAAGCGGTACTTCTCCTGGGGCTCGGGGCCGCAGGAATTGGAGCCTATGCCGCCCTGCCGCCAGTCCACGCACAGGGTGATGTCGTCGGAGTACTCCAGCTCGGGGGTGTGGGTCGCCTTTTCCAGCGCCTCCTGGGTGTAGTTGTGGGCGGAGAAACTGAAGCCCTCGCCGCCCGCTTCCTCGCAGATGAGCATCAGGCCCGCGCCTTTCTCGTCCGTGAGCGCCAGCGCCCGGGTGTCCGCGTGGGAGCCGTTCTCCTGGGGACGGATATAGGGCTCGTGGGTGTCCTCCGCGTCCATTTGCCAGATGCCCGCGTGCGCGTGGGCCTTGATGTCGGGATAGCTCTCGTTCGGGCCCAGACCGTACCAGGTCAGGTGCTCGAACTGCCCGGGGATCACGGTCCTGAGGCCCACCCGCGCCAGATACGGCAGGGAGTCCTTAAGGCCGGTAAACGTGCTCTTTATCCTGATGTCGGCGTTGGGGAACACCGTCCAGCGGGTCTCCACGCGTATGAGGGGCAGGGTGTTGACCCCCGCCAGCTCGTGGCAGGCCTCGGCCACGGCGACGCCGCCGGCTTCCTTAAGCCCGAAGCTGCGCAGTTTTATGAACAGATGGTCCAGCTTGTACTTCTGCCACTCCCTGAACGCGCGGTGGTCGTTGTCCGTCATGGCGCGCATGAAGTTGGGCAGGAAGGGCTCGGTCAAAAGCGCCTCGCCCGCCTTCTCGAAGTATTCCAGCCGGCCCAGGCGGGTGTCGAAACGCACCGTGAAGTCTTCTCCCGAGACCGTGCCGCCGTCGATCGCCAGTTTGCCCATCCCGGACACGGGGATGTAAGTCTTCTTCGCTTCGCCCGGGAGCTTAAGCTGCGCGTGAGCGACCTCGTGCCCGGCGGGTGCGTAAAGCGTGTCGAACACTTGGCAGACCTGTATGTCCAGCAGGTTTTCCCCGTCTTCGGGCAGTTTAAGGGGCAGGCTCACCCGGCGGGTCTTGAGCGGCTTTATGCCCTTTAGGTCCACTTCGCACTGGGAATACACTTTGCCGTCCCTGAGCACACGCGCCACCGCCCTGTAGCCGTCCAGGGTCAGGAAGCTCAGCCGGTTCGTTATGACCAGCTTGCCGTCCTTGAGCGCGAACCTGACCGGCTCGTAGGCCTGCTTGACCGCCCACATGCCGGTGTGGGGAGTGCGGTTGGGGTAGTTGAGCGCGTCCACGCAGAAGTTGGAGTCGTTGGGATAGTCCCCGAAGTCCCCGCCGTACGCCCAGTAGGCTTCGCCGTCCTGGGTGAACACTTCCATGCCGTGGTCGACCCACTCCCAGATGCAGCCGCCGATCAGCCGGGGATAGGCGTATATGGCGTCCCAGTACTCGGGCAGGCTGCCCGGGCCCAGGCCCATGGCGTGGCCGTACTCGCACATGAAGTAGGGGCGCTTTTCTTCTTTATTTTTGCCCTGGTTTATCACTTCCTCCACCGGGGGATACATGGTGGAGATCACGTCCGTGGCGTGGTGGCCCTGCCGGTCGCCCTCGTAGTGCACGGGGCGGGTGGGGTCCAGCGCCTTTATGCAGGCGTACATTTTTTCGTGGTTGCTGCCGTAATAGCTCTCGTTGCCCAGGGACCAGAATATGATCGAGGGATGGTTGTAATCCCGCTTCACCATGCGGTACGCCCGGTCGACGTACTGCTTTTCCCACTCGGGGGAGTCGGAGAAGTGGAAGGCGATGCTCTTGTCGCCCGTGGTCCAGCCGCCGTGCATGGCGCCGTGGCACTCCAGGTCGGTCTCGTCCACCACGTACAGGCCGTACTCGTCGCACAGCTCCAGCCAGCGGGGGTCGTTGGGGTAGTGGCTGGTGCGCACGCAGTTCACGTTCATCTGCTTCATCAGCTGCACGTCCCTTGTCAGGGCGGCGATGGGCGTCACGTGGCCCAGGCGGTGGTGGGTGTCGTGGCGATTCATGCCTTTGAGCTTTACGGAAACGCCGTTTATGAACAGCCCGTCGGGCCTTAATTCCACGGTCTTGAAGCCTACGTACACCCGGGCGCACTCGGTCTTTTTGCCGTTTTTAAGGGCGTACACGTACAGAGAGTACCTGCTCGGCGTCTCCGCGGTCCACTTTTTTACGCCGGGGATCACCGTCTCCCACTTGCCGTCCGCGCTCTCGCCTTGGGCGATCAGCTTTTCGCCGTCGTACAGCTCGAAGCGGGCCTTGCCGCCGGTCACGGGCGCGGTGACGGAAAGCCGCCCGTCGGCGTAAGCGTTTTCCAGCGTGGCCAGGGCGTTTATGTCCGCTATACGGCAGGCGGGGCGGCACAGCAGGTACACGTCCCGGAAGATGCCGCTTAAGCGCCAGCAGTCCTGGTCCTCAAGATATGTGGAATCGCTCCACTTGCGCACCACCACCGTCAGCAGGTTTTCGCCCGCGTTTACGAGCTTGCTCACGTCGAACTCCGCGGGCATGTGGGCCACCTTGCTGAAGCCCGCGAGCTGCCCGTTCACATAGGCGAAGAACGCGCCGTTCACGCCCTCGAAGTTCAGGTATACGCCCTGCTTGGCTTCCCTGTCCGAAAGGCTGAACGCCCTGCGGTACACGCCCGCGGGGTCGTCGTCCGGCACGAAGGGGGGATCCAGGGGGATGGGGTACACCACGTTGGTGTAGTCGGGCACGTCCCAGCCCTGCATCTGCCAGGAGGAGGGCACGTCTATCTTTTCCCAGTCAGTCAGGCGGTCGGACTGTATGTCCTGCGGCACGTCGCCATTTTCGAAGTACTTGAAGTCCCATACGCCGTT
Organism: Clostridia bacterium; assembly: GCA_017648805.1. Next base: position 1,615 of record JAGCIC010000138.1, on the reverse strand, counting down.
AAGGCTTTTGTACATGGGATCGAACGCCCGATTGCCCGCTTTGGCGCTTTCAAAGTCCGGATAGGGGATAAACGACGCCCGGGGCTCCAGTTTGTTTATGGACGTCACTGAAGGGTCTTGCCAGGGACACGCGCTCATAGGCACCTCCGATTTGTTTTCATAATAAGGGGCTGCCGCGCGGAAGAAGCGTACAACAGCCCCATGAATACAGGTTTGATTATTCTCAGCAGTAGCCCCAGGCTTTGAGCACCGGGTGCACCGTCCACTTGGGCGTGGGCGCGGGAGTCACGCCGGGGTAAGGCGTGGGGTCGGGCGTAGGCTCGACGTCGTACTTTTCCCGGTACTTTTCGGGCGCCTCGGGGTCGGTGGGATCGTAGTTCTTGCTGATGAGCGGGATATGCCTGAGCTCCTCGATCAGCGCCTCGTCCCGTTCGCCGGAGGTGATCACGTGTATGGGCGTGCCTTCCGGACAGTTGTTGTAGATCCAGAACGCGTCGCCCGTGGCCAGGCGGATGCAGCCGCTGGAGGCGTTGGTGCCCAGCTTTTCGTAATAGCGCACCTTGAGCTTGTTTATTTTCGCCTCGTAGTAGCAGGGGGAGTGGAACAGGTACGGGCCGGAGATGCGGCTGGCGTACTGGGCGTAGGAACCGTTGCCCATCTGCTTCCAGCGCGCCTTGGGGCCGATCTTGTACCAGCCGTCCTCCACCTTGTCGCAGTGGCCCGTGGAGCACAGGAACTGCTTGACGATCAGGTCGTACAGCCCCGTCTCGCCCACGGTGTACACGGTGACCACCTGTTTGGACTTGTCCACCTCTATCTCGTACTTGTGGTCAAGCTTTACCGGCTTGGGAGTGGGAGTGGGCACGGGAGTGGGGGTGGGGACGGGCGTAGGCGTGGGCACGGGTGTGGGCGTAGGCGTGGGAGTGGGTTCCGGAGTGGGCGTGGGGTCGACAGTGGCGGTGGGGGTGGGCTCGCTTATAAGCTTCTGCGGGTCCGCACCGGCGTCGCTGCCCGAAGGCCCGGCGTATGCGGTCTGCGCGCCGTCGCCCGCCGGTTCCTCCGTCACGGGTCTCTCGCTGAACACCACGGGGAAGGGTATCTCCGCGCTGCCTGTGCCGCCCGAGGGCAGTATCCTCCAAAGCAGCACGCCTATCACCAAAACGCCCAACGCCGCAAGCAGGGCGTAAAGGCGGGAATAATTCTGTTTTTTGCGCTTGTTGTGCGCCTTCCTTTTTCCGGTCGCGGCCGGAACGGGTCTGCTCATATTAGCCTCCGATATTACTCTATCCTAATTATACACCCACGCGGCGCAATATGCAAGCGGAAGGGGGAGGAGTTAAGAAGAATTAAAAAACGGAAGGATCAAACGGCGGGAAAAAACGGCGCCTCCCGCAGGGGAGGCGCCGGTGTTTCGTTTATTATTTCGCGGGGAACAGGAAGCGGCCCACCGCGCCCAGATGGTCGCGGAACCAGTTGAGGTTGAACGTGCCGCCGGAAGACTGCGCGCCGGCTTCGATGATCCTGAGCACCACTACCGCCACCGCGATCAGCAGCACCACCGCCGCCACACCCTTGAGTATGCTCAGCAGGTTCTGACCGAAGCTCACGTCGTCTT
>JAGCIC010000137.1 GCA_017648805.1 Clostridia bacterium | reverse complement strand
AGCCAGTCCTCGGGAGCTATTTCCTCAGTGTACGTGTGGGAAGGATCTCTCTTGCAGGTGTAGGTCTTTTCGCCCGGGGTGAAGCCCTGGGGAGCCCTTGTGATAACTCCCTCGTCCCAGTCATGCCCCAAAGGCTTGTCGTTGCCTGTCGCGGAATGCGCGCCGCAGCGCTCGCATACCCAGTAGAACGATCCGTAATGCGTGCAGTCCGCGTAACCCATATACACCTGCTGGGAGAATTCATGCCCCAGCGCGGGCAGCTTTACGTCGCGGTACTGTCCACAGCCGGAGCAATACTGCACTTTCCAGCCGGGCTCAGTGCAGGTGGGTTGCTGTGAGTCGGGCAAGTCCTTCCAGCTGTGCGTGTGCTCCGCCCCAGCGGGCAGCGCCGCGCAGCCCAGCAGCAGCGCGAACACCAGGATAAATAACATAACGCGTCTGAATGTCATTTTGCAAAGCCTCCTTTATTTGCCGGTATGCCTTGTGAGATTACTGCGTTTGTGGTTTCCTTTCGTTTTCCGTATCTCCCCGAAGGGCACCGTCATTACTTTATACGATGTAAAACGTTTGGTGGCAATATCGCCGATCTCAGGGTGCGGAAAGAGGCTGAAATGAGAATCGGAGTTTCGGGGAAAAGACAAAAAAAGCGCGGTCTCCCCCCTACAGGGAACAGGCCGCGTTAAAGCAGGGGGCGCATTGCCCTCCGTGAACGAGACTGTATTCAGAACATCGGCATCGCCGGATAAGCTGCTTTGTCACGGAGCACCGCTCTCCTTTTTGGTCAGAGTACAAAAGAATATTAACACAGTTTACACAATAAATCAAGTTTTTATATAGGAAAAAAACAAGGCGAAAGGATGATGTATCCTTTCGCCTGTGTGTTACACGTCAGCCTCTGCCATAAGCCGTATTGATGGCGGCCTGGTGGTCCGAGTCCACCTTGTTGGTGCCGTGGGTCTTGGAGTTGGTGAAGTGGATGCAAAAATGACCGTTAAAGTTGTTGTCCTTTATGTTGCACTCGCCGTGGTTCATGCAGTTCATGCTGGCGGCGTATTTCTTGCCGCCGATGGAGACCCATATGGGACGGCGGGCCCAGGTGAGAAAATCATTACCGCACGCGCGCTGCATGGCGGCGGTGTCGGCGGCGGTAAGGGGCTCCACGTCCGCGTGGTTGTAGCCGCCCTTGCGCTTGACCCGCCAGCTGATGCCGGTGTAGACGTCGGTGACGGTGGCGACGTCGTTGCGGTCAAAGATCGACTGGATGTTGCTCTTAAACCAGTCCGCCTTCACGCTCTTGCCGGAGGCGGGACTGGAAGTGGACGAGCCCAGTTTCTTTGTGGAGACCTCGCTCTTCTTGACGAAGCCCACCTTGCCGGAGTAGGTCACACGGCACCAGGTATCGTTGTACACCGCGGTGCACTTTAATGCGGCGGAGGTGGACACGGTGCCGGAGGAGGCGGAGGTGGTGGGGTAGGCGTAGACCTTGACGCCCGCCGCTTTGATGTATACGGTCTTATTCAGGTTGTTGGGGTTTTTAGTGCTGATGTCGCCGCTTTTGATCCAGCCGGTCTTAGAGCCGCTGGCGACCTTGGTGTAGCCGTTTGAGGTCTCGGCGGCGGCTTTCAGAGAGGAGCCGTAAGCCAGAGTGGCGAGCTTGGAGGAAGAAGAACTGGCGTCCTTGTATATGACGGAGGATCCGGCGGTGACGTAAACGGTGGTGTTGGGCACGGAGTATTTGCCTGAGCCCAGAAGGGATTTTTTGATATAGCCGGTTTTGCCGTTCACGGTCACGCGCGCCCAGGTGTTGTTATATACGGCGGTGCAGGTCATTTTGGTTGTGCCGTTGACCGTGATGCTGTCGGAGCCGGTGGCGGGCAGAGAATACACCTTGGCACTGGACGCCTGGACGTATACGGTCTTGTTCAGGGTGTTGGGATCCTTGGTCTGCACGTCGGACGCGGGGATGAAGCCCTTGCCGCTGCCGCTGTTTACATATATGAAGCCGTTTTTGACGTAGCTGGTGGTCAGCTTGGTGCCGTAACCCACGACTACCATGCGGGTGCTGCTGGAGCTGGCGGATCTGTATACGGTGGCGCTGCCGCTTTTTACGTACACGGTGCGGGTAGTCTTTTTTATATTTGAAGCGTTTGCGTAGCCCACTTTGCCGTTCAGCTCTATCTTGGCCCAGCCGTTCTTTTCACCGGCCAGGAAGACCCAGCTGCCGCTTTTGAGGGTGCCGAGTTCCTTTGAGGAAGTGCTCGCGGAAGCATAGACCGTGACGCTGTCGGTGGTTTTAGCGTAATAATTATCCGCCAGGGCGACATCCGCCAGGAGGAAGATCAGAATCAGAAGTATCGAAAGTATGCGTTTAAAGGACATTCGTAACAACTCCTTCGCATATTTATTAAGATATGAAATAATTATATTACGTTTAACAAATCAAATCAAGCGAAAATAAGACCAAAGTCGCAAATAAAATGAAATATTTACATAATCTTATTAAAACTTAAGGAACACAGACGCAACAATTACGCTCAAAATGTATTTTAATATAGGTTGAAAAACGTATATATTTCTGCTAAAATGTGCATCAGCAAACAAAAAAGGAGAAAAAGTATGGGACATTACTCGGCGGTGATCGGCCTGGGCGGCATGGGCACCTGGCACGTGCAGAACATCCAGAAAAAAGTTCCGCAGCTTACGGTGAAAGGCGCTTTCGACATAAGGCGGGAAGCGCTGGAAAAGACGAAGACGCTGGGGATAAAGGCGTATTCCTCGCTGGAAGAGCTGCTGGGTGACCCCGAGATCGATCTGGTGACCATAGCGATCCCCAACGACATGCACAAGGAGACTGCCATAAAGGCGCTCAGGGCGGGCAAAAACGTGGTGTGCGAAAAGCCCGTAACGCTGAACGCAAAAGAAATGGAAGAAATAATCGCCGTGAGGAACGAAACGGGCAAACTGTTCTCCGTTCACCAGAACCGGCGCTGGGACAAGGACTTCCGCATCGTAAAGGAAGCCAAGGACAGAGGGCTGCTGGGCGATCTGACCTTCGTCGAGAGCAAGGTACAGGGTTCCCGGGGCTCCATGTACGGCTGGAGGGGATACAAAAAGAACGGCGGCGGCATGCTGCTTGACTGGGGCGTGCACCTGATCGACCAGATCACACAGCTGGACACGTCCAAAATAGTGAAGGTGGACAGCCATCTGCTGAGCGTCTACACCCCCGAGGTGGACGACAACATAAAGCTGATGCTGCTGTTTGAAAGCGGCATGAGCGCGGTGCTGGAAATGAGCACCATGTGCCTGATCCCCGCCTACCGCTGGCATGTGGAGGGCACTGGCGGCACGCTGATGATTAAGAACTGGCAGTGCGAAGGAGAGATGTACCAGCTCAAGCAGGACGCGCAGATGGAATGGGACGAGGACATAGTGTACACCGAAGCGGGGCCCACCCGCACCATGGCGCCTAGGCCCAAATTCACCATGAACGAGATACCCCTGCCGGAAGTCAAGACCGACTGGGCGGACTATTACAACAACATCTGCGATGCGCTGGACGGCAGGGCGGAGCTTATCGTAAAGCCGGAACAGAGCTTAAGGGTGATGCGGATAATCGACCTGCTGTTCAAGTCCGCGGAAGAAGGTCACGGCTATAAATGCGAACTGTAAAACGTAAAAGCAATTATTGAGGCGTATAACGCAATATTTGAGGAGAAAAAACTTTACAAAAACCTCAAAAGATGATACAATCCTCAGCATCCGGAGAAACGGTCCGGCGCGGCAGGCCGCCGCGGAAGGGCTAAAGTATCCAATAACGTTTATTCTTTTGCAAGGAGGAGAACCATGAAAAAGTTTGTAGCTTTGCTGCTTGCGGCCATGATGCTGCTGTCCATGACCTCCGTATTCGCGGAGGCCGAGAAGACCACCCTGACGATGTGGTGCATCGCCACCGAGAGCGACGCGAACCGCCCCGCCTACGAGGCTGCCATCGCCGCTTTCGAAGAAGCGCATCCCGACATCAAGATCGAGTGGGAAGCCTTTGAGAACCAGTCCTACAAGACCAAGATCAAGACTGCCATGGCGGATCCCAGCACCCTGCCCGACATCTTCTTCACCTGGGCCGGCGCTTTCCTGGGCGACTTCGTCGATCAGGGCAACGTATACTGCCTGGATGAGGCGTATGCCGAGTTCGCCGACGCTCTGCCCGAAGTCATGCTGGGCAACGCTTCCTACGGCGGAAAGCACTACGGCGTGCCGCTGACCATGAACATCGTGGCCATGTTCGCCAACATGGACCTGCTGGCCGAGGCCGGCTATGAAGCCGTTCCCACCACTTACGAAGAGCTGATCGCGTGCTGCGACGCCCTGGTAGCGGCGGGCATCACCCCCTTCGGGTGCGCCGGTTCCGAGACCTGGTGCGTGACCGAGTATCTTGAGCCCATCATCCTGAAGACCATCGGCTACGAAGCTCTGAACGAGATCTTCGCCGGCAAGGCCACCTGGAACGATCCCGCCATCGCCACCGCGGTGGACACCTTCCAGGATATGATCATCAAGGGTTACTTCGATCCCAACGGTCTGTCCCTGGGCAACGACCAGGTGAAGGCCAACTTCATCGCCGGCGAGTACGCGTTCTATCAGAACGGCTCCTGGAACTGCGGCGAAGTCGACGACGCGGAAGGCAACTTCCAGGTCGCCCTGTTCCCCGTACTTGATGCCGAGAAGGCCACTTACAGCCAGGTCATCGGCGGACCTTCCGACACTCTGGCGGTAGCCGCCACTTCCAAGAACCCCGCTCTGGCCGCGCAGGCCGCGTTCGAACTGGGCAAAGAGATCTGCCACTACGGCTATCTGGCCGGTTCCGGTCTGCCCGCCTGGACTCCCGACTACGACACCAGCGCCGTAAAGGCTCTGGTAGCCGACGTCGCCGCGATGGTGGCTGCTGCTGACGGCATGGTGCTCTTCGGCGACACCGCCATGAGCGCTGACCCCGCCAACACCTACCTGAACTTCGTGTCCAAGGTGTACGGCTGCGTGATCGACGGCGCGGGCTTCATCGACAGCCTGACCAGCGCTCTGCAGTAATCGATTTACCGATTAAACTGATCGATTAATCCAGGGAAGGCGATCCCACAGGGCTGTACCCGGGGATCGCCTTTCCCTTTTACAGGAAGGATTCGGGGTTTATGAAAAGAACTCTTTCCTACAAGCTGAACATATTTCTGTTCCTCTTGCCCGCGCTGATACTGTTCGTGGGGATACTGATCGCGCCCATAGTGATGAGCGCGTACTACAGTTTTCACGACTTTAACTCCATCGCGAGCAAGAGCATGAACTTTGTGTGGCTGGACAACTATAAGGAGCTGTTCAGCCGCACGATGGTGAACGCGGAGACGGGCAAGGCTTTCGTGAACGACAAGTTCATGGGCGACGCGCTTGTGAATTCACTGATACTGGCGGCGCTCTCCGTGTTCATACAGCTGCCGCTGTCTCTGGCCATAGCGCTCAAGCTCAGCAAGCACATTACGGGCGAACGGTTTTACCTGTCCATATTCTTCATGCCGGTGCTGATATCCACGGTCATTATCGGACGCCTGTGGATGAACATTTACGATCCCGGCAAGGCGGGCATACTGAACGCGGGCTTAAAAGCGCTGGGGATTGACCAGTGGCTGTTCCCCTGGATCTCAAAGCAGATCACGTCCTCCAAGCTGCAGTTCACCGGCCAGTGGACGGGCTTTAAGGAGACTGCGCTGATAGCGGCGTTCATCCCCATACTGTGGCAGTACGTGGGCTACCATATGCTGCTCATGTACGCGGGGATCAGGGGCGTGCCCAATGAGCTGCTGGAGGCCGCCAAGCTGGACGGCTGCCGCGACGGGCAGGTGAACCGCTACATCATCATCCCGTACATAAAGCCCATACTGAAGGTCAGCGTCATATTCGCGGTGACGGGCTCGCTCAAGTCCTTCGACCTTATCTATACCCTTATGAAGGACACCACCAAGGCGGAGCTGCCCAGCACCCTGATGTACAAGCTGCTCTTCCTGCACAACCGCTACGGCCTGGGCAGCGCCATCGCCGTGATACTGATAGTGCTGTGCTTTATCTTCGCCTTGCTCATCAGCCTGGCGTTCAGGGACAGGGGGGAGAAGGTATCATGAAAAAGAACGGACTCCCCCGCAAGCAGTTTGACGTAGTGACCGGGAACAAAAGACGTTTCGCCTTCAAGCCCAGGACGATCCTCGTCCACCTGCTCCTGCTGTTGCTGGTGTTCATAAACATCTTCCCTCTGTACTGGATGGTCACGTTCTCGCTGAAGGACAACAACGAGATACTGGGCTATTCCACCAAGGTCAAGGTGATCGAAGAGGTCGTTGACGAGCAGACCGGCGAAGTCACTCAGGTGGAAAAGGAAAAGCGCGTGCAGGTGCTTCCCAACCACGTGGGGCTGCCCCAGAAGTGGGAGTGGAGCAACTACACCGAAGCCATGAAGACCGGCAACATGGGCCAGTACTTCCTGAACAGCCTGGTGGTGACGGTGCTCGCCATATCCATCACCATGCTCGCCTCGTTCATGGCCACTTACGCCATGACGCGGCTGGTTTGGAAGGGCCGCAAGACCATGAACAAGTTCTTCATGCTGGGGCTCACCATACCCATCCACGCCGCCATCGTGCCCGTGTACGTGATGCTTTCCCGGCTGGGACTGCTCAACACCTACTCGGCGCTGATCTTCCCTTACGCGGCCTTCGCTCTGGCGATGGGCATACTGATCTCTTCCGGCTTCATGGGGGACATTCCCTATGACCTGGACGAGGCGGCTTTCCTGGACGGCTGCGGAGTGTGGGGCATATTCATGCGGGTGATCGCCCCTCTCATGATGCCCGCGATCGCGACCGTAGGCATATACACCTTCCTGCAGTGCTGGAACGAACTTCTGTTCGCAACGGTGTTCGTGTCTTCCGGCAAATACCGCACACTGCCCGTGGGCGTGCAGCAGCTCTTCGGCCAGTACACCACCCGCTGGGGCCCCATAGGCGCGGCGCTCACCATAGCCACGCTGCCGACCCTGATCGCTTACATCTTCCTGAGCAAGCGCATACAGGACAGCTTTATCGCCGGCGCGGTGAAGGGATAAAACGACATATAAGAATAACTGCCGCGGGACTTACGGTCCCGCGGCAGTCTGTTTTATTACTCAACAGGTCTATTTGCCGTATTTTTCCAGCAGGGCGTTCACCTTTGCCCTCAGGCGGGGCAGCCAGTCGGGGCTCTTGGGATAGACGTCAAACCCGATGGGGGCGATGCCCTCCTCGATGAGCGCGACTACTTCGTCCCTGCCGATGTACGTTTCCAGCAGCTCCAGGGCGCGCAGGTCGTACATGGCCTGCTTTACCGCCTCCGAGCGCAGGGATGGCCAGGCCTCTCCGTTCACGCCCGGGTATACTATGAAGCAGTCTCCCGCGGGAGTGAAGCCGTCGCCGTCCGTGCTCACGAAGGGGTTTACGGGGTCGTCGGAATACTGGTTGTTGTAGAAGTTGTAGCCCCACTGCAGCAGGCCCGCGATCCTGAACTTGTACAGCTGCACGCCTATCATGCGGCTGCGGGAAGCGGGCATGGCCATAAACACGTTGGACACGTCCCTGTACTGGCCGCAGCAATAGTACGTCCACAGGTCCGGCACGTTCGCCTCCAGGAAGGGCTTTATGTGGTCGGAGGAAGGCACGGGCATTTTGACCAGTCCCTGCCTGTAGAATTCTATGTTGCTGAGGGCGTCTATGACCTTCACGCCCTTAAGCTCCTTTTTCACGCTGTCCGCGGCGGCGCGGTAGAACTCCAGGTTGCTTTCCCTGGGTTCGTCGGAAATGTGGAAATAGCATTTGTCCAGTATGCCCAGGGCTGACAGCTCTTTGCGCAGGGCGGGAATGTATTTTTTAAGGAAGCCGGTGTACTCGGGGCCAACCGCGTCGGTCTCCCAGCCGAATATGCGTTTGTACTCCCCGTCCACGGTGGCCATTATCTTGGGCGCGTGCTTGGCGCCCCACTGGGTGAATAAGTGGGCGATCTCGAAGTACTCGATGCCGCACTCCTGCGCCATCTTTATCCAGCGGCGCAGCTTTTTGAAGCCGAAGGAGTACTTCCCGTTTTTGACCGTTATGTCAACCAGCTGGCTTGTGAGCCTTTCGCCGCCCTCACGGGTGTCAAGGGGCGGAGTGTGCACGGGGGTGAGCAGGCAGTTGATGCCCATGCGCACCGCTTCCCTGACGAAGCTTTCGCAGATGCGCCAGAACTCTTCCGACCATATCTCAACATTATAATACCGGCACAGTCCGTCGGTGTGGAACCAGCGGGTGTGCACCAGCTTCTGCCCGGGCAGGCAGGCGTTTATCCGCTTATAGACGGTGCAGGCGGAGGCCAGCGTCTCGCCTTTTTCGCTTTTCAGCGTGACGCGCAGGGGATACTCACCGGCGGGCAGGCTGTCCGGCGGTGCAATGGTCAGAAACACGCTCTCCCAGTGGTCTGAGTATATCCTTAAACAGCAGTTTTCCGCAGGCTCCAGCAGGTCGGGGTACAGCCCGGGCTTTTTGCTCAGATAATCGTCGTCCGCGTCGGGCGGGCAGGCGTACACCACCGGCATGTACCTGACCCGGTACATACGTATGTACTCCTTTACGGGGCTGTCGATCTCTATGTCCGCGTAGGCGCGGGCGATGCCTTCGTCCCGGGCGCGGAACGCCGCCTGCAGGGACACTTCCTCGCCGATCAGCCCTTCCGGGACATGGTTCAGCGGCGCGGGATCGATGCTGGGGAACACTTTTGTAAGGGAGCTGACCAGACGAAAATCGTACATGCTTTCACCTCCGCGGTTGATGGGATCATTGTAGCATAAGCGGCGGGCGTTTTGCAAGCTTGACAAAGGGTACGCGGGATGCTATTATGAAGCCAGCCTGTCAAGGAGGAAATATATATGAAAAAACTGCTGTGCGCGCTGCTGGCGCTGATACTGATGCTGGGCGCGTTTGCTTTTGCGGAGGAAACGGATGCGGCAGAGGAGACGCCCGTGCCCGCGCCCGACTTCCCGCTGACCACCTGGGAAGGGGAAGAGATACACTTCAGCGACCTGCTCGGAAAGCCTCTGCTGCTAAATATCTGGGCCACCTGGTGCCCGCCCTGCCGGAACGAACTGCCCTTCTTCCAGCAGGCGTTCGAGAAGTACGGGGAGGAGATCACCTTCGTTTTCCTGAGTGTGGACGATGACAAGGCGGACGCGGAGGAATTCATGACGGAGAACGGCTACACCTTCCCCGTGTACATGGACGTGCCCAGCAACAGCCTTATGGCATACGGTATCGGTTCCATACCCGTGACGGTGCTTGTCGACCCGGAGGGCAACATAATCGCCGGGCAGGTGGGATCCCTGACGGAGGACCTTGTCGGCCTGTGCATGGCCATCCTGCTGGGCGACGTGTAAGGCGTAAGACCGAACTGATAAAGCGGAGGGAACGCTGACCCTCCGCTTTATTTATGCCGTTTCCGGGCATTTCGGCTCGCATAAGCCGGCAAAACCGCGCTGAAAACGGGCATCAGACGCGCCGTTTTGCCCTTTCCCATTATTTAACAAACAAATCCCGGCATAGGTATTGACAAACACCCCCCGAGAGTGCTAAAGTATGCACAGTGATTAGCACTCGACTGGTGTGAGTGCTAACGGACACGGACAGAGACACGGGAACAGGTGAAAGGAGGCGGTTTCAAGGTGCTTGACGAAAGAAAATTCATGATACTCAGGGCCATAATCGACGATTATATTTTGACCGCCATGCCCGTGGGCTCGCGCACCATCTCCCGCAAGCAGGGAGTGGGCTTTTCTCCTGCCACCATCCGCAACGAGATGAGTGATCTGGAGGAACTGGGTTACCTCGCGCAGCCCCATACTTCCGCGGGACGGGTGCCTTCCGACAAGGCGTACCGCCTGTACGTTGACAGCCTGCTCAAGGGCGGGGAACTGTCCGAACAGGAAAAGCTGCGCATAAGCGACTACATTTCCCGCAGGGCGGGCCAGGTGGAGGACGTGATCCGCGCCGCCGCGGACATACTGGCGGACGAGACCCAGTACACCAGCGTGATTGTGGCGCCCCGCATACAGACGCTGCGCATCCGCAGGGTGCAATTGGTGCCGGTTGACGAGGGGACCGCGCTGATGATAGTGGTAACGGGCGCGGGCATAATAAAGGACGCGCTGATCAGTGTGCCCAGCGACATGTCCGCCGACAACCTGTACCGCTTAAGCGAGATGCTAACGAGCGAGCTGAGCGGCCACAGCCTGAGCGAGGTCAGGCAGATATTCGCGGGCGTGTTCAGAAATCTGTCCATCAACCGCAGGCTGCTGGGCGGCGTTATGAAGGTCATGGAGGAAAAGCTGACCGAGGACGCGCCGGAAGACGTAGTGATCGGCGGAACCACCAAGCTGCTCAACTATCCCGAGTATTCGGACATACAGAAGGCGAAGAACTTCTTAAGCGTGTTCGAAAGCAAGGACAGGCTGGCGGGGCTGCTTAAAAAGAGCGGCGGCATGGAGATATCCATCCGCATAGGCACGGAAAACGAGCTGGAGCAGCTTAAGGACTGCTCGCTGGTGACCGCCACCTACAGGGTGGGCCAGCACGGCCGCGGCACGCTGGGCATCATAGGGCCCACGCGCATGGACTATCACCGTGTGGTGACAATAATGCAGTACATGGGCGGCGTGATAAGCAATATGCTTTCCGGGGAGAACAATGAAGTATAAACGGAAAAAGGTGAAAAAACTGATGGAAGACAAGCAGCGGGCGGCCCAGGCCAATGACCCGCAAACGACCGGAGAAACTCAGCAGACTGCCGAAACGCAGGAAACCGAAATACAGGAGCCCGAGGTCCGGGAAACTGCCGAAGCGCAGCCGGAAACGGCCAAAGCGGAAGCCGGACCTGAAGCAAAGCAGGAATCCAAACAGCAATCCGAAAGCGAAGACGGCGACACCGAGACGCCCACTCAGGAAGAATGGGCGGCAGCGCTCAAAAAGACCGTGGAGGAGCGGGACAGCTACAAAGACAGCCTGCTGCGCTCCCAGGCGGAATTCCAGAACTACAAAAAGCGCAACGCGTCCGTGAGGGCCGAGGCATATGAGGACGGGGTGAGGGAGACGATATTCGCCTGCCTGCCCGCGATAGACAACCTGGAGCTGGCGCTAAAGCACGCGGAGGCCCAGGGCGAGACCGGAGGCGTGTACGAAGGCGTAAAGATGACTCTCAAACAGCTTACGGATTCCCTTGGAAAGCTGGGGCTGAGCGAGATCCCCGCGCTGGGCGAGCAGTTCGACCCGGAACTGCACAACGCGGTGATGCGGGAAAGCGGCGGCGAGGAAAACGTGATAAGCGAAGTCTTCCAGAAAGGCTACCGGGTCAAGGACAAGATCATCCGCTACGCGATGGTAAAAGTGTTCAGCGGTGAAGAATAAACAAACAAATCCGGACAAATAACAGGAGGAAATAGATTATGTCAAAGATTATAGGTATCGATTTGGGTACTACCAACAGCTGTGTGGCGGTCATGGAAGGCGGCGAGCCTACAGTCATAGCCAACGCGGAAGGCGCCAGGACCACTCCTTCCGTGGTCGCGTTTGCGAAGAACGGCGAGCGTCTGGTGGGCCAGGTGGCCAAGCGCCAGGCCGTCACCAACCCCGAAAAGACCATCATCTCCATCAAGCGCGACATGGGCTCCGACCGCAAGGTCTCGATCGACGGCCACAACTACACCCCCCCGGAGATCAGCGCCATGATCCTTCAAAAGCTGAAGGCGGACGCCGAGAGCTACCTGGGCGAAACCGTGACCGACGCGGTCATT
>JAGCIC010000136.1 GCA_017648805.1 Clostridia bacterium | reverse complement strand
TGCCCGAGAACGGGGAGGAGCTAAAGCGCTTAAGGGAGTATGTCACCGAGATCCCCATGCATCCGGGCAGAGAGGACAGCCCGCTCGCGGCCAAAGTGTCCGGAGTCACGTACGACTTTGAGGACAATCTTTTCGGCTTCAAGTGGATGCGCGCCGAGTTTGGGGGAGATAAACTGCGCCTGAGCTTTGAGAAGCCGAACGGCTGTTTCACCGTCGAGTTCGGTATGGGGAAGTGGCTGGACGTCATATTCCCGGAGAAATACGCCGGCAGGAACATAGCGCGCATGGACACGAACTACCGCTGCATCACCCATGCGGTGTGGGACAGCGATGATACCGTCGTGGCGAAGGTTATGAGCGTGGACGATTACCTGGGCTCCTTCAGGATGCAGCTGACGTTCAAGGGCGACACGCTCACGGTGTTCATGACCAAGCACGCGGAAAACTTCTTTAACGACTATCGCGGCTATCTGGCGGGCCATGCACGGTAGAAACGAACATACGGGAGGAAATATATGAAGACCTACGCGCTGGTAGGTACGGGATACCGGGGCCTCTGGTCCTACTGCGAGCCCATTGTGAAAGAATTCGGTGACGTGGCGAAGCTGCTGGGAGTGTGCGACATAAACCCCCTGCGGGCTCAGCTGGTGGGCAAATACCTTGACGCCGATATCCCCGCCTACACGGACTTCGACCTGATGCTCAGGGAGCTCAGGCCCGACGTGGTCATCGTCACAACCAAGGACTGCGCCCACGCCGATTACATCTGCCGCGCCCTCGAAGCAGGCTGCGACGTGATAAGCGAAAAACCGCTCACAACGGACGAGAAAATGTGCGCCCGGATACTCGAGACCGAAAAAAGGACGAGACATAAGGTCACGGTCACGTTCAACTGCCGCTTCATGGACTTCTACGTGAAGATCAAGGAGCTGGTGGCTTCCGGGCTGATAGGCAATGTGCTGTCGGTGCACTACGAGTGGCTGCTGGATACCAGCCACGGCGCGGACTATTTCAGGCGCTGGCACTCCATCCGTGCGAACTCCGGTTCCCTGCTCATACACAAGTGCACGCACCACTTCGATCTGCTCAACTGGTTCCTGGACGACGAGCCGCTCAGGGTCAACGCTTTCGGCACGCGCAGGGTCTACGGCGACGACCGGCGCCCTCACGGGGAAAGGTGCCTGACCTGCGAGTACAAAAAGACCTGCGAGTTTTATCAGGATATCGACAACGAGGACGGCGGCCGGCTCAAAATGCTGTACAGGGACTGCGAGGAAGCGGACGGCTACATCCGCGACCGCTGCCTGTTCTCAAGCGTGATAGACATAGAGGACAGCGTGTCGGTGAATATCCGTTACGCCAAAGGCGCGGTGGTAAGCTATTCCCTGACGGCGCATTCCCCGTACGAATGCATGAAGATAGTGCTGAACGGCGAAAAAGGCCGTCTGGAATGCGACAACGCCTTCGGCAGGGAGACCATCCGCTTCTATGACAGGGACGGGGAGTGCGTGGTGTTCGACCGATCCAACGTAAAGGTGCGTCCGGGAGGGCACGGCGGCTCCGACCCGGCCCTCAGGGAGAAGCTGTTCAGGGGCTATACGGAGGATCCGCTGGGACAGATGGCGGATACCCGCGCGGGCGCCATGTCCATAGGCATAGGGATCGCCGCCAACATCTCCATGCGGGAGAACCGGGCGGTGGATCTGAGCGAGTTTCTGGGCGGGTTTTACCCGGAACTGAAAAAGTAGTATTATAGTATCGGATAATCGATACGGGAGGTTTTTTATGAGGATAGTCATTTCAAAGACCGCTGACGATCTGGGCCGCCGCGCCGCGGACAAAGCTGCGGAGCTTATCAAAGCCGCCATAGCCGACCACGGCTGCGCCAGGATCGTGCTTTCCACCGGAGCCAGCCAGTTCGAGACGCTCAAGTACCTGGTGGAAAAGGACATCGACTGGAAGAAGGTGGAGATGTTCCACCTGGACGAGTACGTGGACCTGCCCATCACTCATCCCGCAAGCTTCCGCAAGTACCTGAAAGAGCGCTTCGTGGACAAGACGGGCGTGGAGAAGGTGCACTTTGTGGACGGCACGCCGGAGGGCATCGAGAAGCTCACCAAAGAGATCCGCCAGGCGCCCATAGACGTGGGGCTCATAGGCATAGGCCAGCAGGTTGTATTTGTACTCCTGAAACTCGCGCGAGAAATCGTTCTTCACATTCTTTTCCGCCTTGGCAAGGATAACGGCCTGACGAATCCACTGGTCGACATAGTTGCCCACCACCGCCAAACTATCCTC
>JAGCIC010000135.1 GCA_017648805.1 Clostridia bacterium | reverse complement strand
GCCATGCCCGCTATGGCGTCGTTGAATTTATCCTGCCCGATCGTGAGGTGCAGATAACCGCCCAGACCTATGCGCTGCACCGTCTGCCTGGCCAGCGCCCGACGCACGTGCAGCCAGTAGCTGATGGCGTCCTTTTCTGGCTCGCCGCCCTCAGAGAACGTGGGCAGGCCTCCCAGCCCCACTGGGAACAGGTAAGGATGGAAGCGCAGTTCATGAGTCTCCACTTTGGCCAGTGCGCACAGGCGGCACTCGAAGCCGGAGAACACGCATTTGATTAGCCCGTCGAAACCTATGGACGGGAAGTACTTGCCGCAGGGTTCCATGCCCACCCAGCTGTCGTCGTAAAACACGTAGGCCTGTTTGCCATAGGCGTGGATGATATCCACCAGCGCCTTGGCTTTCTCCGCCACGAAGCGCTGTATGAAGTCCATGTAGTCCTTTTTCGCCCTCGTAGGCGGGCGGTGGGTGGCCTGAAGCAGGCCTTTGTTTATGAAGTCCTCGGCGGTCAGGGCGTAGCCGTATTCCTCCTCAAACGCCTTGAGCGCGGCGGGACTCACGGTGAAGTCGTAGCTCGCCCAGTCCACAAAACGGCTGCGCAGGCGCATGTCATCCCCGAATATCCACACGAAATTGTAGAACAGCGAAGTCAGGCGCACCACATCCGTTTGGGGATTGTTTTCGCACCAGTCTCTGAGCCACTGCTTAAGGTACTCCCACGCCAGGGGATGCCGTGGATCCAGCTGGCGCAGATGCTCGCTGGTCCAGTGGTTGGTGGTGTGGTTGTACATGTTGATCTCTTCCCACACGCGCCACGCCAGGAACGACACCGAATACCTGTGGAAAGGCTCGCAGCGTTGGATCTTCACGACGCCGTCAAGGTATTCCCACTCGTCCGTACCCAGCAGGCGGTTGGACGTCCTGTCCCACACCTGCCAGTATCCCATGGCTTCCGTGGAATCGTTCAGCTCGAACTGCTCGGTGAAATACCCGTCCAGGGGCCTGATCTCCAGAGTATCTCCCGCAGCCACGGTGGGCTTTGAGAACAGAAAGCTTTGCTGCTGGGCATCAGGATGCGCTTCGGCGAACGCGTTGTGCTCCCGGATGATGCAGATGGTGGAATAGATGCGGTAACCCGCTTTGGTGATCTCGTCGGAAAGCTTGGTGCCGTCGGAGTCACGTATCACGTCCGCGCCCCATTTTTCGGCCATTTTGAGGGTGAGGGCCTCGTAGCCCGCCTCTCCCGGCAGAGTAAAGCCGCCTTTGGAATAATCGTTCATGCCAGACTCCCCTTAACAGAATTTATGGTGGTACTATTCCTGTCCGTATGTTTCCTCTTTGGGAGGCTTGCATACGGGACATGCGGTCTTACCGGCGTTTTTCGCCTGGTTCAACGTGACCTTGGGCGTGTGCGGGTACACGTAACGGCAGCCCGCCAGATGGTAGTACTTGCCGTTGTCGTTGCAGTACACGCGGGTGGCCACGGGCGTAGGCGTGGGCAGCGAGATCAGATTGCTGGTCTCGTTGGCGCTTTTGAGCAGCTGGGACGTGTCCGGCAGGTCCTCCGGCGGCAGCGGCGCCAGCATGCGTTTGTCGTTCACCAGTTCGGTGACGACTATGCTGCCCCGGTCGTAGTCAAAGGAAGTGGTGGTGAACACCACGATTCCCAGCACGATCACGCCCGTCCAGGCCGCCGTTATGAGGGCTTTCAGCCAGATCTTCCACTTGGCCTCCCGCCACATCAGCCACAGGCCCACAGGAAACGCCAGCACCAGCAGCGCTATGAGCACCCAGGTGCCTCTGTCGCCGCTCAGCCATTTTCTGTAGTAAGTTCTTCTTTTCATTTATTCAGTTCCCGTATTGTTTTCAGCGCCCGGTCCGGATAGTTGGTGATGATGCCGTCACAGCCCTGCTTTACCATGTATCCGATCTCGTCCTCGCCGTTGGGCGTCCAGCAGTTGACCTTCATTCCCCGCTTGTGAGCTGAGTTGATGGTGGCCTTGGACAGGAACTCGAAGGCGGGATGGATGGCGTCGCAGCCCAGTTTCTGCGCGCACGCCGCGGGGCGGGACATATGTGAGTACAACAGGCAGGTGTAAACGTCCCCGTGCAGCTGCTTTAAGCGCTTTAGTGCAAGTTTGTCGAAGCTGGAGACTATCACCTGTTTGAGCACATTCGTTTTGACCAGTATATCGTAAAAAAGGTTCAATGCCGCGTCCAGCCCCATGGGATGCGCAAAACGCTTGATCTCTATGTTTATAATTTCAAGCGGTCTGACGACTTCCAGCATCTCCTCCAGCGTGGGAATGACCGTGCCTTTGAATTCTTCCGAGAACCTGATGCCGAAGTCGAACTTTTTCAGTTCCTCCAGGCTCATATCGGAGATCTCTCCGCTGCCGTTTGAGGTGCGGTCTATGGTGCCGTCGTGGCACACCACGAACCTGCCGTCACGGGTGAGATGGATGTCGCACTCGATGCCGTCCGCGCCGATCTCGACCGCCTTTTTGAATGCGGGCAAAGTGTTTTCCGGCGCGATCGCGCTGAAACCCCTGTGGGCCTGTACTTTTGTTTTGCTCATAGTATCCTCCTGAGTTTGACCTGACCGAGCAGGGAGTATATGTTTTGCTTTTCGGGACTGGCGCTGCCCTGGGTCTGCGCCGCGGCGGCTCCGCAGGCGATGGAGAGCTTAAAGCACTCCGTTGAGGACAGGCCTTCGCACAGACCGTGCACGAAGCCCGCCAGCATGCTGTCCCCGGCACCTACGCTGCTCGCAGCTTGTATTTCCGGGCTCTCGCCGTAAAGCACGCACTCCCTGTCCGCGTACACTGCGCCGGCTTTTCCCATCGAGACCAGCACCGCTTGGACGGACGAGGCATCAAGCACTTCCTTCGCTCTTGCGGCGGCCCCGTCAAACGTGTCCGCAGGCAGCCCTGTCAGTTCCGCCATCTCCTCAGTATTGGGCTTTATCATGTACGCTGAGCTTTTAACGCCCGCCTTAAGCGCCGCGCCCTGTGTGTCCAGGAACACATTCGCTCCCCGCGCGTTTATCTCCCGTATCCATTCTCCCGCGTCCACGCCCAGCCCGTCCAGCCGGCCCGAGATCACGCACACGTCTCCCGCCTTCAGAACATTCAGCAGCCTTCGTTTCAGCAAGAGCGCGTCCTCCGGGTCTATGCCGCCCGCCTCGTTTATGTCGGTGGTCTGGCGGGTGACGGGGTCGAACAGCTTGATGTTGGTGCGGGTGGGGCGTTTGGAGATGACGAAGTCGCTCCGGATGCCCATGCCGGCCAGCGCGTCAAGTATATACTCCCCCGCGCTGCCGCCAAGTATGCCCATGGCGACGTTTTCGCTGCCCAGTTCCTTAAGCGCCTTGGACACATTTATGCCCTTGCCGCCCGGATCCTGCCGGGTCTCGAGCACCCGGTTGACTTTCCCGGGGGCGAAAGACGGCACCGTGAGCGTTTTGTCCAGCGCCGGATTCAGCGTAAGCGTGTATATCATCTTATGCTTCTCCTACATACCATACCTATTATATTGTATCACATATGTCAAGCATTCGGGCCGTTTCCGGGCTATGTTGTTATATTTTTATTTCAAATGTTTACAAAAGTGTTTCAATATGCTATAATAAATGGCAATCTACGGAGGTGAGCGCATGAAAAATAGCGTGAAACATTCCAAACAGGAGAAAAAGGCGCGCCGCCTGGCCGGTTTTCTTACATGGCTGCTGATAATCAGCGTGATCGGCGGGCTGCTGGGCTGCTATCTTGTGCTGCTGAAGCCGGAAAAACAGTATCTGGACGCATCGCAGCTCCTTGAAGAAAAGTCCTACGCCGAGGCCGGACGGCTGTTCTCCACCATCGAGAATTACCGCGACAGCAAGAATAAAGCCCAGACGGCCAGCTGCCTGAGCCTGTTCGAAAGGGGCGAGGTGGAGGCCGCTTCCAACCTGTACCTGAACTCCCTGGACTCCGACACCCAGGCGCAGGTGCGCGAGAGCATAGGCTCCTTTGAGGAACTGGGCAACAAGGCGATAGAGTCAGGCAGCTATGCCGACGCGTTTTATTACTATAAGCTCATGCCAGACGGCGGCCGCGAGGACACCATGTACGCCCTGGACGTGTATACGGAAGCCCAGAACGACATACTCTACGGCGACTATTCCGACGCCCGCGAGAAAGCCGCCCGCGCGCTGGATAAGTCCGAGGAGATGGCTGCGCCTCTGCAGAAGCTTATAGACGAAAGCTATGAGAAGGAGTTCAGCCACTACCTGCAGCTGGGCGAGACCGACCTTAACGCCGCGGCGGAAGGCATGGAGCTCATGCAGGATGAATACGAAGAGGCAGGCAGGTACTTAAGGGACCTGGAAGACGCCTACAGAGGCGGCGTACAGTACCAGGACGAGGGCAAATACAAGCAGGCCATAGCGTTTTTCGAGAATATAATAACATATAAAGACTGCCGCCTGAAAGTCAGCGAGTGCCAGGTGATGCTGTATGAGGAGCAGGCACAGGCGGGTCAGACAGAAGACGCCTTAAGCGGAGTTATGTCCCTGTACGACTGGGAAAATGCCATTTACGTGCTGCCCGAGGACAGCGTGCTGCTGCCCCTGCTGCTGCCGGAAGACGAGAACGAATCCATCCCCGAAAGCACGGAGGACGAGGTTGCGTAACACTGTTTCTGTAGTAGGCTGCAAAAGCTACGAAGCCGAAGACGTCCGTCCCGCCCTGGAAAAGGCGCTTGAGCCCCTGGGCGGGCTTGATTTTGTCAAGCCGGGCATGAGGATCGTGATAAAGGCCAACCTGGTGAGTATGCTGAAGCCCGCCTCCGCCGCCACCACCCATCCCGCCCTGCTCACGGAACTGTGCCGCATGCTGGTCGCAAAAGGCGCTAAGGTCATCGTGGGCGACTCACCCGGCGGGCTATACACCTCCGCGTATGTGAACGCGGTTTACCTGGCGACCGGCGTAAAGGCGGTGACCGAAGTCGGCGCCGAGCTTAACCGCGATTTCGGTCACGTCCGCGCGGATAACCCCGAGGGACAGACGCTTAAAGAACTGGAATACACCGCTTATCTGGACGACGCCGACGCTATAATAAATTTCTGCAAGCTCAAGACCCACGGCATGATGGGCATGTCCGCCTGCGTCAAGAACATGTTCGGCGCGATCCCGGGCACCTTCAAGCCCGAATACCACTACAAATACCCGGAACACGCCCGGTTCGCAGACATGCTGGTGGACATAAACGAGCGTTTCAAACCCCGTCTGTGCCTGGTGGACGCGGTGTACGGCATGGAAGGCAACGGCCCCACCATGGGCACGCCCAGGTTCATAGGCGCGCTGCTGGCTTCCGACAGCCCCTACTGCTGCGACCGGGTGTGCGCGGGCATCATCGGACTCGACCCGGAAGAGGTGGACACCGTCGCCGCCGCCGAAAAACGCGGGCTGGAAAACGGGTTCGACATTGTGGGCGATCCTGAACAATTCCGCGTCGCGGATTACCGACTGGTGCGCGAAAGGAAGGAAATGGCCTTCAACATGGAACTGCCCGGCATCTTCGGCAAGTGGTTCGGCAGTTTCGTATCCGGCGCGCTGGCTTCCCGTCCCCGCGTCAGGCGCGGTGAATGCATAGGCTGCGAAAAATGCTTCAATATCTGCCCCGCAAAGGCGATCACCATGCGAAGCAAGAAGCCGTCAATAAACAAAAAAGCGTGCATCCGCTGCTTCTGCTGCCAGGAGTTCTGCCCCAAAGGCGCAATGAAGCTTAAACGCCCGCTTATCGCAAAGCT
>JAGCIC010000134.1 GCA_017648805.1 Clostridia bacterium | reverse complement strand
CTCGTATTTTCGGATGTCGCCCTCGAAGAACGCCTTTTCCTCCTCGATATACTCCATGTAGCGGGCGTCCACTTCCTCGTCGGTAACGTCGATGTCGATCTGCTCGCGGTACACCTCGAAGGCGTCCTGGGCGATCATGTCGGTTATGTACTGGTCCACGTACAGGCCCGCCGCCTCAAAGTCCTTCTGCGCCTGGGCGAGGTGGGCGGCCTTGTCTTCCTCGGTGTCGCCCTCCTGGGCGAAGCTCTCGACGTACTGCTCGAAGTAGTCATTGAACTCGGCTGCGTACTCTGCCTTGAGCTCGGCGTACCTTTCCGCGCCCAGCAGGTCCTCCTGTATGTCGCGGTGAGCAGGAAGGGCGCCACCTGGTTGAGCAGCACGTACCTGAGCGCCAGCTCCATGTTTATGCCGTCGGTGTAGCCGTACTGGTACAGCAGCTGGGCGATATCCTCCACCTGGTCCCGGTAGACGTTCTCGTCGTCTATGGTCATCAGCAGCACGGGCGCATCCTGCGCGGCGTCTTCGGCAAAGGCGCACAGGCCGAGTGCCAGCATGAGCGCGATCACAAGGGAAACGATACGTTTCATACAGTCATCCTCCGCAGTCATTTGTGGTATTTTTCACCCGCGTTTATCTTCGCGGCGCGGTATATCTGTTCCGTCAGCACCAGCCTCGCCAGCCGGTGGGGCAGGGTCACGCGGCCCAGGCTGATCTTTTTCGCGGCGCGGCGCTTGACCTCGTCGCTCAGCCCCAGCGAGCCGCCTATCACGAACACGGGGCGCCTGCCGCGCATGGCGCAGGAAGCGAGCAGCTTCGCCATGCCCGGGCTGTCGATAAGCTCGCCCTCCACGCACAGGGCGATCACCTCGTCCCCGCTTTTGAGCTGCTTAAGCAGCAGTTCGCCCTCCCTGCGCTTTATCTGCTCCTCCAGCTCCGGGGAGGAGTTTTCCGGCTCGGGCAGGTCGTCCACTTCCTGTATGTCGGTCTTTACCAGGCGGCTTAGGCGTTTCTGGTACTCGCTTATGCCGTCCTTGAGCCATTTTTCCTTTATGCGCCCCGCGCACAGCACCAGCGCGGTCATGAGGCGAGCACCGTCATGTCGAGTATGTCCATAATGTAGAATATCGCGCCCAGCGTTATCACGCACACCAGCACGATAGTCTCCAGCGTGTCCCGCTTTACGTTCGGCTCGGGGGGCAGGAGCGCTTTTTCGCCGCCGGACCTGTACAGGCGCCTGAAAAGCAGGTACAGCGTGAGCCCGCTTGCCAGCCCCAGCATTATCAGCGACGGATACGCCGATCCCGCGCTTTGGGAGGCCTGAGCGGCAGCTTCCGCGGCTTCGGGGGCGGAGGCGGCGGAGGAGAGGGCGTAGTTCAGTATCAGTATCACGGAATTGTGCACCGTGTGGTATATTATACCCGCGAACACGCTGCCTGTAAACACCGTTATCAGCCCCAGGCCCAGGCCGCTTATGAACTCCGCGGGCAGCCCCTCCACGGAGGCGTGCAGGCAGGCGAACCACGCGGCGCTTATCATCACGGCGTTCACCGTGCCCCTGTCCTCGTAGGCGGAGAGCACCATGCCCCGGCACAGCAGGTCCTCGCACAGGGCGGGGATCACCGCGGACAAAAGTATCATCAGAGCGAGCTCGGAGGTGCTTGAGGCGGTATAGGCGCCCTGCCCGGGCCTTAACCCCAGCGCGTATATGAAGTCCGTCCAGAACACGCTTATGACGCTGGCGAATATCACTCCCGCCGCGCCGCACAGCACGGCGTACACCGCGTGCCTGCCGCTTAGGGGCTTAAAGCGTATGTATTCGCCCGCGCCCCGGTGCAGGTACAGGTATATGCCCAGGGGCAGGATCATGAAAAACGCGTAATAGTAAAAGGAAACCAGCGCGTTCAGCCCGGTCTGCCCGGTCTTAAGCCCCATAAGGGCGGCCAGATACGCGGTGCCCTCGCCCAGCAGCGGGGCCGCGACCCTGCCGACCATGGCCAGGAACATCAGCCCCAGCGCCGCGAACACGCCGGGCAGCCGCTTGGTGTCCGGCAAAACGAATCCGTCGCCCCGCATCTAATCCTCCCTTATGGAATACACGCCGCTCGCGCCTTCCCTGAGCGCCGCGGAGACGTACACGTCCCGGCCCGGGCACACGCCCTCCTCCGCCAGGAAGTTCTCCACGGTCTTGAGCGCCAGGGCGGGAAAGTTGTTTATCTTGCTCATGTGGCCCAGTATTATCTGCCTGGCGCCGGCGCACACCAGCGTATAGGCGGCCCGGGCGGCGTCGTCGTTGGACAGGTGGCCCTTTTTGCCCTGTATCCTGCGCTTGAGCTCGAAGGGATAGGGGCCGCTCAAAAGCATCTCCCGGTCGTAATCCGCCTCCAGCAGCACTATGCCCGAGGAGGACACGCAGCTTAACCAGTCCCCGTTTATGTGGCCTATGTCGGTGGCTATGGCGGCGGACACCCGCCCCAGGCTGAACACGTAGCCGCAGCTCTCCAAAGCGTCGTGGGGCGTGGGGAAGGAGAGTATGTCGATGTCCCCCACGGAAAAGCCGCTGCCCGCGTCTATCACCCGCCTCTGCTCGGGAGCCAGCTTGCCCGCCTGGCGGTGCATGCCCTCCCAGGTGCCGCCCGTGGCGTATACGGGCACGTTCAGCTTCCTGGCCAGGGGGCCTATGCCGCTTATGTGGTCCGAGTGCTCGTGGGTGGCGACTATCGCCCGCACGAGGGAGGCGTCGAGCCCCAGGCGCGCCATCTCGTTAAGTATGCGGCTGGCGCTCACTCCCGCGTCGGCTATCACCGCGTCACTGCCGTCGGAAATGTAGGTGGCGTTGCCGCTGGAGCCGGAGAACAGCGGCGTGAACACGAGCTGTCTCACTTTGCCTCCTTTTTTACGCCCGTAAGGTCGAACAGGGGCGTATAGGCGCTTTGGGCGCTGTCCGGTTCCTGGGTGTAGCCCTCAAGGTCCAGGCGATCGAACAGCTCCGCGGCCCTGTCGTATTCCTCTTTCGTGAGCCGGCGGGAGATGTCGGGATGCTTTGCGGCGTCCCCCATGGGCACGTACTGGCTCATCAGCGACACGGGCGCGCCCTCAAAGTCCCACTTTATGCGCCTTAGGACCATCAGCGTGTTGTCCACGTGATTCGGAAGCACCAGGTGGCGGATCAGCGTGCCCCTTTTCATGAGCCCGTCCTCCCCGTACACCGCGGACCCGGTCTGCCTGAGCATCTCCTCTATCGCCTTAAGCGCGACTTCGGGATAGTCCTCCGCGCCGCTCAAGCGCTTCGCCGGCAGCGGGTCCATGTATTTGAAGTCGGGCAGGTACACGTCCACCAGCCCTTCCAGCATTTTGAGGCTTTCCACCCGCTCGTAGCCGGAGGAATTCCACACCACGGGCACGGGCAGCCCGCCTTTCAGCGACTCGATCACCGCGGGGATGAACTGGGTGCCGCTGATCAGGCTGACCGACGTCACGCCTTTGTCTATGAGCTCAAAGTAGATCTCCCTCAGGCGGGAGACGCTCACCGTTTCCCCGAAGCCCCCGTGGCTCACGGACCAGTTCTGGCAGAATGCGCACTTAAGGGTGCAGCCGGAAAAAAACACCGCGCCGGTGCCGGTCTTGCCGCTTATGCAGGGTTCTTCGTCGTAGTGAGGGGCGCACCTGGCCAGGCGCGGCAGCGTGCCCATGCGGCACACGCCCCTGCCCTCGTATTCGCTTCTCTCCGCCCCGCACATGCGGGGACACAGCCGGCACTCCAAACCCTCACCCCTTTTCGGGGTATTATACTATAAACGGAGGAAGATGTCAAAAACGGGGGGAGTTAGCTGTTAGCTGTTAGCTGCGAGCTGTCAGCTGTTAGCTTTTAGCTGTTAGAAGCGCCTGCGGCGCTATGGGATACGGATTGCCACGCAGTCTTCGACTGCTCGCAATAACGCCTTAATGGCAGCTGCGTCAGCGGATCATATTTTCAAGCGTCAGCGCAGACGACCCATGACCAATGATCCATGACCG
>JAGCIC010000133.1 GCA_017648805.1 Clostridia bacterium | reverse complement strand
GGCTATGGCGTCCGGGTTGCCCGCGTCCGCGCCCAGGCCGTACACGGTCTCGGTGGGGAACGCCACCACTTCGCCCGCGCGGATGAGCTCGGCAGCGTTCTTTACGCTCTCGGGAGAAACGGGCAGGACCTGAGTCACGCCTGCGCCTCCATAAGCTCGCTCTGCCTAGCGAAGATCAGCTTGTCGATTATCTCGTCCAGGTCGCCGTTCATCACGTCGTTTATCCTGTACAGGGTCAGCCCGATGCGGTGGTCGGTCACGCGGCCCTGGGGAAAGTTGTAGGTGCGGATGCGCTCGGACCTGTCGCCGGAGCCCACCTGGCTTTTGCGGGCGGAGGAGTACTCGCTGTCCGCCTTCTCCTTTTCCAGTTCGTAGAGGCGGCTTTTGAGCACCTGCATGGCCCTTTCCCGGTTCTGTATCTGGCTGCGCTGGTCCTGGCTGGTGACCACCAGGCCCGTGGGCAGGTGGGTGATCCTGACGGCAGAGTCGGTGCGGTTTACGTGCTGTCCGCCCGCGCCGCTGGCACGGTAGGTATCGATCTTAAGGTCGTTGGGGTCGATCTTGACTTCCACATCCTCGGCTTCGGGCAGCACCGCCACGGTGGCGGTTGAGGTCTGGAGCTTGCCGTTGCTCTCGGTCACGGGCACCCTCTGCACCCGGTGCACACCGCTTTCGAAGCGCAGGCGCTCGAACACGTTTTTGCCCTGCACCAGCATGATCGCTTCCTTTACGCCGCCTATCTCCGTGTCGCCGCCCTCGATCATCTCGGTCTTCCAGCCGCGGCTCTGGGCGTAATGGGCGTACATACGTAAAAGTTCGGCCGCGAACAGCCCCGCTTCGTCCCCGCCCGCCCCGGCGCGGATCTCCACTATGGCGTTGCGCCTGTCGTCCGGGTCCCTGGGCAGCAGCTTTATGACCGCCTCTTCGCTTCTCTGCTTCAGCCTGGGTTCCAGCTCCTCCAGTTCCTCTTTGGCCATCTGGGCCATGTCCGCGTCGGAGGAAGCGGCCATTTCCTTTACGTCCTCCACCTCTTCGTACAGGGCGCAAAATTCCTTGGCGAACTCAGCCAGTTCGCTCAGGTCCGCGTGCTCCTGCATCAGCTTTCTGAAGGTGTCGGTATCGTTTATGACTTCGGGAAGGGTGATCCTTATGGACAGTTCCTCGAACCGCCCCTCCACGCTTTTCATCTGCGTATATATCTTTTCAATATCCTGTGCCATAACTATGTCCTCACATATACCACGCGCGGGATGCCGTTTAGGTCGTTTACACTGCCTGTTTCTCCGCCGGGAAAGCGCGCCCGAAGCAGTTTTTCCGCCTGTTCGGCCTGTCCCAGCCCCACCTCGAAGGCAGCCGCGCCGCCCCGGGCGAGATACGCCGGCATTCCGCCGATAAATCTCCTGTAAAACTCAAGCCCGTCTTCCCCGCCGTACAGCGCCGACGGCGGCTCAAAGCGGACTTCCCTCTGCAGTTCGTCCATGTCTTTTGCGCTCAGATAGGGCGGATTGCAGACTATCACGTCGAACTTCCGGTCCGCCGCGCCTTCCAACCCGTCCGCGCAGACAGTGTTCACGTCCGCGCCCAGCTTCACGGCGTTTTCCCGCGCCAGCTGTACGGCTTGCCGGCTTATGTCGCTTAAGGTCACTTCCGCGCCCGGGCACGCGAGTTTAAGGCTTATGCCTATGCAGCCGCTGCCGCAGCACAGGTCCAGCACCTCGGGGCGTTCAAAGCGCTTAAGTTCGTTTACCGCCCACTCGCACAGGGTCTCCGTGTCCTGCCGGGGGATCAGCGCCCTCGCGTCAACATCGAAGGGGTGCCCCATGAACCATGTTTCCCCCTCTATGTACTGCTCCGGCTCCCCGTTCAGGCGGCGGGAGAGCATCCCGTCAAGTCGGTCTGTCTGCCCGTCCGTCAGGGGCGTCCCGGCCAAAAACCGCAGGGCGCCGGGCTGCACGCCCAGCACGCTGCACAAAAACAGACCCGAGTCTGTTTTATAGTCCTCGATGCCCGCCTCCCGCAGTGTTTGCGCGGCTAAAGCGAGCCACTGTCCCGCCGTCACCCTTCCGCGTTCTCCGGCTGAGCTTCGGAAACAGTCTCTTCGGAGGTCTCTTCCGTCGTTTCCTCTTTATAATAGTCTTCCGGCAGCGGCTTTTCCATGCCCAGCGCCGCCTTCAGGGACACCAGCGCCACTTCCAGCATGCTGTCATCGGGCTCCTGGGTGGTGAGATGCTGGGTCATGAGCCCCGGCCACTTGAGTATCTTTACTATCGCGGTGTCCTTAGCCCTGCCCAGCGCCTTGAGTATCTCGTAGGAGATGCCCGCCACGGGCAGCACCATAAGCAGTTTCACAAGGAAGCCCAGTATGAAATTGTCCGTGATGCTCTTTGGCAGCACCACATTCAGTATCACCGCCACTATAAGGCTGATTATCATGACTATCACCAGGAAGCTGGTGCCGCACCTGGGATGGAAGCGGGTGTATTTCCGGGCGTTCTCCACGGTCAGCTCGTCGCCGTGCTCGTAGCAGAAAATGCTCTTGTGCTCGGCGCCGTGGTACATGAACACCCGCTTTATCTCCTTCAGGCGGCTGGTCAGATACACGTAGGCGATGAACAGCGCGATCCTGATAAGCCCGTAGACTATGGTGAGCCACGGGTCGCCCATGAACTTTTTGAGCAGCCACATGCACACGTATGGTATGCCCACGAACAGCGCCAGCGCCATCAGCACGGCCAGCGCCACCGCCACGCCCATAACCACCTTTTCCGGGTCGGTATGGAAGATCTGCGCCAGCTTCTTCTCAAAGCGGGTGGGCTCCTCGGTGTCCAGCCCGGCCATGTCCGCGCTGTCGGTCAGAGTCTTTACGCCGTCATACAGGGTCACGCCGAAGTTGACCACGCCCCTGACCACGGGGATCTTGACCCACTTGTGCTTTTTGCCTATCTCCCGGTTGGGGCGGGTGACCAGCGCCATTTTGCCGTCAGGCTTGCGCACGGTCACGGCCTGGCACACGGGGCCCTTCATCATGACGCCTTCCATCACCGCCTGTCCTCCCACGGAGGCGCAGGTGGCTGGATAGTCGTTTTTCCACCATCTCAGAAAGCTTTCCCTGAAACTCATTTTCTTTCTCCGTTTATATTCTGCGGCTTTACAGCCCTTATTGCAAAAAACAAGCGGATCCGAGGCGTCTAAGCCCGATCCGCTTATCGTTTTCGACGCGCCCAGCCGAACTATCAGATACCGTAGCGCTTCTTGAACTTGTCCACACGTCCGCCGGTGTCGACGACCTTCTGCTTGCCGGTGTAGAAAGGATGGCACTTTGAGCAGATATCAACGCGCAATTCTTTCTTGGTAGAACCGGTTTCAAAGGTCTCACCGCATACGCAGCGCACTATGGCCTTGCCATAAGCGGGATGGATGTTCTCCTTCATCTTTCTTCCCCTCTCTTGCACAGACTCGCAGTCCGTACAAACCGGAGTGTCGCCCGCATGAGCCTGCGGCATCCGGTGTCGTCATGCTGAGGGATATTATAACACGCCTGCCCTCCAAAAAGCAAGCCCCGAATGTTATTTTGTGGTAAGATTTAAGCCGTCCGGGGCGCCGCGCATGCCCTGGCCGCCGGATACGGGAGCCCGGGCCGCCGGTTTTGGGCTTTTCCCCGCCAAAGCATTTTCCCGCCGCCGCTTTTTCTTGCGTTTCCGGAAGCGAAATGATACAATATCCTGGGAGGTGTGCAAATGAGCGAACTGTTTGAGATCATAATGCTGCTGTGTTTCGGGGCCAGTTGGCCCGTCAACCTGTCCAAAGCACTGAAAAGCCGCACCGCCAGAGGCCAGAGCCTGCTGTTCCTGGCGCTGATAGACGTGGGCTACGTGGCGGGCATCGCCGCCAAGCTGCTGTCCAAAAGCTATATGGCGGAGTTTTCGCAGAAATGGTACGTGCTGTGTTTCTACGTGTTAAACCTCGTAATGGTGAGCCTGAATATCATCGTGTATTTCCGCAACCGCCGTCTGGACGCCAAAAACGGCAGATAAAGCGTGAACCAGTCCGCGGCGCGTCCGCGCACAAATAACCCGTCAAGGAGGATGATCCATGACTTTTGACAAGTATGTCCAGCGCTTTCTGGGCAAGATCGAGCAGACGCTGGAGCTTTACGGCCGCCACATTTTCACGCCCCTGCTTAAGGCGGAAAACGTGCTGGCGCTGGAAACGGACGAACACCTGCGCCGTCCCCCCGCCCCCGAACGGATGCACCCCATACGGGACGGTGAAAGCTGGGGCCGGGAGTATTCCAACCTCTGGCTGAGCGCCCGCGTTGTCGTGCCGGACGAGGCCGCGGGCCGCACCTTGTGCGCCGTGCCGGAAGCCGACGCCGTGGAGATACTGTGCTTCAAAAACGGCAGTCCCCGCGGCATAATAAACAGCAAGCACCGTTTTATCGGCGGCAACCACTCCGTGATGTTCGTGGACTACGACGCCCGCGCCGGGGACGAGATCAACCTGGCCTTCGAATGCTACGCGGGCCACACCGTGCTGGGCACCCAGCCCCGGGAAGGCATCGACCTGGACGAGGAGCACGTGGACCAGGCGAAGTTCTCCCACATATACAAAGGCCTTGGGCTGTACGTTATGAACGAGGCCGTAAAGGACGCCGTGTTCGACCTGTCCTGCGCACTGCAGACGGCGAAGCTGAACGAGGACAATTACGCCTCCCAGCACGCCTACGAGTGCCTTAAGGACGCCTTCCCCCACGTGATACAGGAATTCGTGGGCGCGGGCGAGGACGAGATCACCGAGTCCTGCTTAAGGATCTCCGAGGCGCTAAAACCCCTGTTCAACTCCTCAAAGGGCGATTTGAGCCGCGGCGAAGTCTACGCCATAGGCCACTCCCACATGGACACCGCCTGGCTGTGGCCCGTGAGCGAGACCGTGAGAAAGTGCGCGCGCACCTATTCCCAGGCGCTGAACCTGATGGAAAAATACCCGGACTACAAATTCATACAGTCCTCCGCGCTGCACCTGGACTGGATGCGCCGCTACTATCCCGACATATTCGAGGGCATAAAGCAGCGCTGCAGTGAGGGCCGCTACGAGCCCAACGGCGGCGTGTGGGTGGAGTGCGACTGCTCCATAACCGGCGGCGAGGCCATGGCCAGGCAGTTCATCTACGGCCAGAACTTCACCCGGAAATACCTGGGCTACACTTCCGACTCCTTCTGGCTGCCGGACACCTTCGGCTACAACGCCGCCATACCCCAGATCATGCTGGAGAGCGGCGTAAAGTACTTTTTCACCACCAAGATGAGCTGGAACGACCTGAACACCTTCCCCGCGGGCAGTTTCGTGTGGAAAGGCCTGGACGGCAGCAAGGTGATCTGCCACCTGAACGCCACCCACTCCATACCCGACCCCAAGACCGTGACCGAGAACTACGCCAGGGTGCTCGACAGGCGCACCGAGAACTCCCGCTTCGCCGCCTACGGCTTCGGCGACGGGGGCGGCGGCCCCACCTTCGGCATGCTGGAGTATCTGGAAAGGGTCAAGGGCATGGAAGGCCTGCCCAAGGTGGTCTCCTCCACCGCCAGCGAGTACATGCGCACGCTGGAAGCCCGCAGGGACCGCCTGCCCACCTACGACGGGGAAATGTACCTGGAACTCCACCGGGGCACGCTGACCAAGATGAGCGAGGTCAAGCGCAACAACCGCCTGGCGGAGATAGCGCTGCACGACCTGGAGCTCATGTACGCGCTGTGCGGCAAAGCCAAGGACGAAAAGCTGGAAGAGTACTGGAAGACCCTGCTCAAGAACCAGTTCCACGACATACTGCCCGGCACCTGCATACCCAAGGTGTACGAGACCGAGATCCCCGAAATGAACGCGCTGATCGCCGATATAAAGGCGGATACCGCCCGCCTGGCGGAGAGCTTCTCCGATAAGGCGGAAGGCGCCGTGTCCCTGGTGAACACCCTGCCCTACGAACGCTGCGGCGTGTACGACGTCCGCGGCGAACACAGTTTCAAAAACGCCGAAAGCCAGACCTACACCGACCTTGCCGGGCAGAAGAAGACCGCCGTTAAGGCGTCGCTGCCCGCATCCGCCGCGCTTGCGCTTGAAGAAGGCGAAAAGGGCGCGGCAGCCTGCGCGTTCAGGATGGATGGCAGCGAGATCGAAACGCCCTTCTACCGCGTCAGGCTCACCGGGAACGGCTTTATCGACAGCCTGTACGACATCAAAAACGGGCGCGAGGTCCGCTCCCCGGAAGGCCTGCCCCTGGGCACGGTCATAGCGGGCGAGGAAATGCCCGCCGCCTGGGACAACTGGGACATCGACGACGACGGCTTCGACAAGCTGCGTCCCCTGGGCATGCCCGAAAGCTTCGAAGTCGTGTCCTGCGGGCAGGTGGAGCTGCGCCTTAGGGCGGTCTATCCCCTGATGCGCAATTCAAAGATTGCCGTGGACACGGTGTTCTACGCCTCCTCCCGCCGCATCGACTACGAAGTCAGGCTGGACTGGCAGGACAGGCACGGGCTGGTCAAGGCGTGCTTCGACACCGACATCCGCAGCGCCTACGTGAAAAACGAGATCCAGTTCGGCCACATCGAGCGCCCCACCACCCGCAACAACTCCGTCGAGGCTGCCAAGTTCGAGGTGTGCAACATGAAGTGGAGCGACCTGAGCGAAGCGGACTACGGCGTGGCGGTGCTCAACGACTGCAAGTACGGCATCTCCTGCCTGGGCGGCAACCTGCGCCTGAGCCTGCTCAAGGGCGGCGCGCGCCCCGACCCCGTGACCGACAGGGGCGTGCACTTCATGCGCTACAGCCTGCTGCCCCACGAAGGCGCGGGCGACTTTGAAAACGTCATACTCCCCGCCTACGACTTCAACTACCTGCCCGTGGAGGTGAAGGGCAAGGCCGCGCTGCCCGGGCTGTACGCCATAGAGGGCGAGGGCGTGATCGCCGAGGCCGTGAAGCCCGCCGAAAACGGCACTTCCGCCTTCGCGCTGCGCCTGTACGAGAGCCGCCGCAGCCACGCGAAAGTCCGCGTGAGCGTGACCGGCGCGAAGAAGGTCAGCCTGACCAACTTCCTGGAGGAAGAAAAGCAGGTGCTTTCGCCGGACGCGGACGGCGGATACGCGCTGTGCTTCCGCCCCTTCGAGATCAAGACCCTGCTCATCGAGAGATAAGCTTTTGAAAAACGGGCGGGCGGCATGAGTCATCATGCTGCCCGCCGTATTATTGACCGGTTTACCGCTCTATACTTCCAGGGTATACAGTTCCTTCGCCGCTTCCGTGTCGGGGCAGAAACCCCTGGCCAGTTCCGGGCTGCCGCCGCCCTTGCCGCCGCTTTTCGCCGCGAAAGCCCTGAGCAGTTTCCCCGCGTCCCGTCCCCCTTTGGGAGAAGCGAACACCAGGTTCAGCCCGTTTATGCTTCTGTCCGCCAGCAGCGCGGTCTTGCCCGCGTTCACCGCCGCGTCCGCCGCGGCCTTGAGCCCCTCCGGGCCCATCTCGTCGAACACGTACCGTATGACGTCTCCGCCGCCTGCGATTTCTCCTCTTATGACCGCCTCCGCCGCGCGGCTTTTGGCCGTGTTTATCTCCCTGCGTGCGTCCTTAAGCCTGTCCACGGCGTTTTGCGCCGCCTGCGCCAGGCCTTCCTGCGGGACGTTCAGTATCTCCCTGAGCCTGAGCATATCCTCATACAGCCCGCGGAACAGCTTCGAGGCCCTTTCCCCGCACACGAACGTGAGGCGCAGCTTGCCCTTGTCCGGCCGCGCGTCCAGCAGCTTGAACAGCCCTATCTCGCCCGTGGCCTTCGGATGCGTGCCCCCGCAGGCGCAGAATTCCTCCTGCCCAATCTGCACCACGCGAATGTGTTCCGTTACCGAGGGCGCCTTCCTTAAGGGCAGGTTCTTCAGTTCCTCTTCGTTGGGGAACCAGCATCTTCTGGGCGCGTCGGAGCGGATTATGCGGTTGACCTCCGCTTCGACGAACGCCTTTTCTTCCTGCGTCAGGTGCGTGCGCCCGTCGGGCAGTACGCAGTCTATGGTGCTGTCCGCGGCGCCCAGGTGCAGCCCGGTGGTGTACGCGCCGTAAAAGCGGTACATCACCCCTGCCAGTATGTGCTCCCCCGCGTGCTGCTGCATGTGGTCGACGCGGCGGGGCGCGTCTATCAGGCACTTCGCAGGCGTGCCCGCTTCGATGCTGCCCTCTATGATGTGCGCCACGTCCCCGAGCTCGTCCACGTACACGTCCGTCACCCTGCGGCCCTCTATCGTGCCGGTGTCAAAAGGCTGGCCGCCGCTGGTGGGATAGAACGCGCTTTCAGCCAGATACACCCGGCTGGTCCCGCCGCCTGCGGGCTCGCAGGCAGTCACCTCTGCCGTGAATTCCCAGAGATACGCATCGTCGTAATACAGTCGTTTGGTCATAATATCCTTCCGGTGCGCCGCTTCAGACTCCGATCCGTATATAACGCAGGCGCCGTTTGTCAGTATATGCCGCCCCGTTTGTTTTGTCAAGGCGGCCCACATCCCGCGCTCCTTGCCGGCGCCCGGGTTTTATGCGATACTTTCGGTGCGTCCGAACACTTTTTCATACCGGAGAAGCCGCCATGATAGAATTCAAGCATAAACTGCCCGCCATGAAAACAGACGGCGTGCACCTGAACGGCACATACAACAACAGGGAGCTGGGCTTCCCCTCCGTGCTGACCACCACGGACCCCAGGCTCGGGCTGTTCCTGCATACGCTGCGCAGCAGTATCTGCGCGGAGAGGTCGCTGGTATTCATAGACGGCAAGATACTGGCGGTGGACAAAAACTGGATACGCGACCACGTGCACGTGATGAAGGCCATGCGGCACTGGGAGTACGACCTTAAGTCGTTCCTCGATTTCATCATCGCCACACAGCGTCCGGACGGCCGGTTTTACGAGCTGATAAAGCAGATGGATGATGTCCGCCGGCAGTTCGTGAACGAGGACTGCCGGGTGTTTTATCCCGAGGACAACCTGTCCCTGGTGCGGCTGGAACTGGAAGCGGACATAGAATACCTGGTGGTGGAGGGCGCGGTGTACCTGTACAGGACCACCGGGGACGACGCGTGGCTTGAATGGGCGCGGCCAAAGCTGGAAAAGGGCATCGATTACATAACTTCCGACCCCAAGCGCTGGGACGAAGCGCTCGGGCTGGTGAAACGCCCGTTCACAATCGACACCTGGGACTTCACCTGCCGTCCCGACGCCGGCACGATGTACGACGTGATTTCCCCCGCCAAAACGATACGCGCCCGCATACTGCTGCCCCGGGGGAAAACGTGCTCCAAACTGCTCATAAACGGCAAAGAAGCCGGGTTCGCCCTTGAGCGCGTGGGGACGTCCGAGTACGTCAGGGCGGACACCGCCGCCCGCGGCAGAGTCAGCTTCGAGCTTATATTCGGATAAATATGAACAAAACACAGCCCCAGCCCCAAACAGGGACCGGGACTGCCGGGCGGGAATGATCTCCCGCCGGTTTTTTACTGTTTGATGTCCACCTTTATGTTCAATTCGTCCAGCTGCTTTTGGGTGACCTCGCTGGGCGCGCCCATCATCACATCCTGGGCGTTCTTGTTCATGGGGAAGGGGATGACCTCCCTTATGGAGTCCTCGCCCGCCAGCAGCATGACCATCCTGTCCACGCCGGGAGCGATGCCCGCGTGCGGCGGCGCGCCGTAGCAGAACGCGTTGTACATGGCCGGGAACTTGCTCTTCACGTCCTCTTCGCCCAGGCGCACCATCTCGAACGCCTTGATCATGATCTCGGGATCGTGGTTCCTGACCGCGCCGCTGGACAGCTCCACGCCGTTGCACACCAGGTCGTACTGGTCCGCCAGTATGGTCAGGGGATCGATCTCGCCCTTCTCCGCCTCTTCCAGCCAGGTGAAGGGGTCGGGCCGGTCGAGGATGAAGCGATACAGCTGTCCGGCCAACTCCCGCACCTGATCGGGAGAACGGCCCTCGGTGAGGGCGATGAGATCGGGGGAGGCGGCCTCATAGGCAGCGTTCATGGCCTGGTCCATGGC
>JAGCIC010000132.1 GCA_017648805.1 Clostridia bacterium | reverse complement strand
GCAGAAGGCGGAGACGGAGGAGCGCATAATGAGCCCGAAGGCATGCACGGGCACGCGGCGGGCGATGTCCTTAAGTATCTCAAGTCTGCTTAGCGCGGTCTCAAACGAAGTTTCGGGCGTGCGGGAGGCGAGTATGCCGCCGTACAGGAGCATTTCCGACGAAACGGCCGCCGCGTCGGCTTTAGGCAGTTCGCGGAGTATGAACGCCCGCAGTTTCTCCGCGTCCGCGGGACGGCGGAAACAGTCCATCGCCTCCGCGGGCGGCGCGACTATCTCGTGCGCCGTGCCCGAAAGCAGCCTGTTCGGCCACAGCCGATTGCAGGGGCGGCTGTCCAGAGGCAGGTAGAGTATCCTCATAGCGCGTCTATGGCCCTTCTGAAGCGCTTTACGGCGTCAACTATGCTCTTTTCGGTCTTGCCGGTGACTATGGCGCCGATCATAAGCCCGCTCACTCCCGCGCGGCACAGGTATTCCACGTCCGAAGGCTCGATCTTCCGCTGGGTGGGCACCACCGTGGGCAGGCGCGTGGCGAGGCTGAGCTGCCTGTACGTCACCAGGTCGGCGAAGGAGAGGGGCCTGCCGTAGCCTTCATGGGGCATCACGCTGGCTTCCAGCACGCCCGCGCCGAGCGCTTCGTACTCTCTGACCTCGTCAAGGGTGAAGCCGTGCGCCGCGGCCGCCATAAGGCACTGGCGGGTGGGCAGAAACGCCGTGGGCAGGTGGGCGGTGTAGAAGGAGATAAAGTCGAAGGGGGAGGTCTTTACCTGCTCCGCGTCCTTCATTATGGCCTCGCAGTCCGCGCCCGGCACTATGCCCACGGGGCCTTCCGCCTCGCGGAAGATGCGGGCGAACACGTCGCGGTTTTCGTCGTAGCCGCCCAGGGTCTCGCCGCCGGCGCTGTGGTGCAGGTTAATGTGCACCTTCACCGCGTCGGCGCCCGCCCGGAACGCGGCTTTGGCCAGGTCCGCGTCGTTTACGGGCAGGCTCATTATAAGGGGCATGCGTTTTTTGTCGAACAGTTCAAGAAACGGATTCATTTTCATCCTCCCTTTCACGGGAATGATACCACAAAACCTTTCAGGTGTAAAGCTGATTCAGATAACCGTAATTTAACCCGCAGCTTGCCGCGGGAGCCTTGAATAAGGACGGCATCTTTTTATACAATATATAAGGAGTAATTTCGGGAGGCTCGCAATGCTTGCCGCTGTAAGGCACGAACTGGAAAAGCGTTTCGATTCACGCATGTTCACATATAAGCAGCTCAGGGGCATGTTCATCCCTCTGCTGCTGGATCAGCTGTTCATATTCATAATCGGCCTGCTGTCATCCGCGCTGGTGTCCTCGTCGGGCGAGGGCTCCATGACCGCCGCCAACAACGCCAACGTGATAAACAGCCTGGCTTACGCCATTTTTTCAGCCATAGCTCTGGGCGCGGGCATCGTAATCGCCCGCTCGAAGGGCGCGGGGGACGACAGGGGCATAAGCCGCGCCATCGCCCAGTCCTGCATCATCTGCACGCTGGCGGGCTGCGCGCTGGGGCTGCCCATCTGCATTTTCGGCGTGGAGATCGTGAAGTTCATGTACCCCGGCGTGGGGGACGCCATCGCCCTCAAATCCGGAGAATACTTACGATACATGGGCCTGAGCCTGCTGCCTTACAGCCTGTTCAGCGCCATATTCAATACTTTCCGATCCATGGGCGACACCAGGAGCAGCCTGATACTAACCGTAATAATCAATTCCGTGCACCTGGTGTGCTCCTTCCTGTTCATAGAAGTTATGGACATGGGCGTGCAGGGCGCGGGGCTCAGCTTCCTGGTGGCCCGCATAGTGGGCATGGCGTTCGCGGTGGGCTGGCTGGTGCGCCCCAAAATGTACCCGAGGGTCAGGCTCAGGGATTTCCTGTCCTTCGACCACAGGATATTCGCGGACATACTCCGCCTGGGCATACCGCTGAGCGTGGAGCAGGTGCTGTTCCAGGGCGGGATGCTTCTGGTGCAGATGTACATCGCCACCCTGCCCACCTTCCAGACGGATGCCCACGGCATAGCAAATTCCATATTCATGCTGTTCTACTCGTTCTCCTACGCCATGACCGGTCTGGCGGCCACCGTGTGCGGGCAGACCATAGGCGCGAAGGACATCAAGCTTACGCGGTTCTACGCGAAAAACCTGGTTTGGGTCGGCAGGTTCATCATGCTGGGAGCCATAATCGTGATAGGTCCCCTGCTCCCGCTGGTACTCAAACTGTTCAGCCCCATGACGGAATCGCTGCCCTACATATGGGGCGCGGTGGCCATAGGAGCGCTGCCCATGCCGCTGATCTGGTGCGATGCTTTCGTGCTGACCACCGTGACCAGGTCCGCGGGCGACAGCGTGTTCGCCACGGTGATAAGCCTGACGGCGCTGCTGCTGGGCAGGATGGCCATAGGCTACGTGCTCACCATAGCGCTGGGAATAGGCATCTGGGGCGTGTGGCTGGGGCAGCTGTTTGAGTGGATATTCCGCATGTTCGTGTTCCGCCGCCGCTTTAGCGGCTCGGGCTGGATCAAAGTCAGCATGGCCGCGGGCACCGTTTAAGGCAGGCGCATATGGACTTTACGGACAGGATCTCGCGTTTTTCCGGCAGGCCCCGCTACGCTTTGGCGGGCGACATATTCGTTTCCCCGAACGGCAGCGACGGGGGAGACGGCAGCAGTGCCAGACCCTTCAGGACCATCTCCCGGGCGCAGAAAGCCGCCAGGCTCCTGGCTGCCGCTTCCGGCAGCGCTACGGTGTGCGTGGGCGCCGGGATATACAGCGAAACGCTGGATTTTGACGCAGCGGACAGCAACTGCGCCTATCGCCCGGCGGGCGACGGCGAAGTGATACTGGACGCGTCCGAAGAGATCGGTCCGGACAGCTTTGGCGCCTATCGCGGCAACATACTTGTGTGCGACCTTAAGACCGAAGGCATCACCCCGGAGGAAATAGGTGAGATCAAATACATAGGCATGTTCGGCACTCAGGCCAGGTATGACGGCTATGTGCCCGGAGACAACGTGCAGCTGTACATGGGCGGCCGGAGGCTGGAGATCGCCGCTTATCCCGCAAAAGGGTTTCTTAAGCTTAAGGACGTAAGGGACCAGGGCGAGCCCAACATGTATCCCATCCACACCTACCTCCCCGAAAACGCCGCCAAACGCAATCCGCGGGCGGGCGAGTATGTGATGGACGAGGCGACCAACGCCCGTGTGGCGGGCTGGGAACACAAAGACGAGCTGTGGATATACGGCTACCCGGCGGTGGACTGGGCGGACTGTTCCTGTCCCGTAAAGGTGGACACTTCCACTTCGTCGATCTTTCCCCGCTGCGTGAGCGTATACGCCGCGTACCCCGGCGGGCTGTACAGGTTCCTGAATGTGTTTGACGAGCTCAGGTGCCCCGGGCAGTACTATATAGACCGCAGGGAGCTTAAGCTGTACCTGATCCCTCCCGAAGGCTGCGAAGGCGGAAAGGTCCACCTGTGCCTGAAGGAAAGGCCGTCGGTGGTCATAGACGGCGCGGACGGGCTCAGCATAGAGGGATTCACGCTAAGGCACGGCAGGGGCGACGCGATAACCGCCAGGGGCAGCGGTCTGCTGCTTAAAGATCTGGTCATCCGGTCTTTCGGTGGGAACGCGATAACGATAGAGGGCTTTCGCAACACCGTGTCGGGCTGCGAACTGTACCGCCTGGGCAAGGGCGGCATAAAGCTCAAAGGCGGAGACCCGAAGCGCCTGGTCAAAGCCGACAGCGTGGCGGAGAACAACTTCATACATGACAACGGGGAGATATATATGGTGTACACTCCCTGCGTCAGCGCTTGGGGCTGCGGGCTAACGGTCGCGCACAACGAGATCTGCCATGCTCCACATACCGCGATACTGTATTACGGGAAATACATCACCGTGGAATACAACCACGTGCACCACGTGGTCCGCCACGCCTCGGATGCGGGCGCGATCTATTCGGGCAGGGACTGGACGAACGTGGGCTGCCGGGTCAATTACAATTACGTGCACGATATAGGCGACGGAGACTTCACTCCCGACGGCATCTATTTCGACGATATGCTTTCCGGCCAGGAATGCCGGGGCAATATAGTCGTGAACGTGCGCAAAAACGGATTGCTCATGGGCGGCGGGCGCGACAACGTTATCGAAAACAACATATTTGCCCACTGCCTGAACGGGATCAAGTTCGATGACCGCGCGCGGGACGCCGTGGTAGGGAACGGATGGGCCAAGGCGGTCCTTGACCCTAACAACGAGATATGGACGAGGCTCAAGAGCATACCCGTAAACGAGGAACCCTGGTCGAGCCTGTACCCGGGCATGGCGAGACTGCACGGCGACCTTATGAGGGTGGACGATCCGGACTTCGCCCCCAATCCGTCCGGCTGCCGCGTGAACGGGAATATAATAATCGGTTCGGATCTGAACCAGATACTGACTTTTGAAAGCAATCGGCGCTTCAGCGATATAAGCGGGAATTTCCTGTATGACAGCGAAGAGGCGCTTGGGCAGCTTCCGGAGAGTTTTGAAAGGATCCCGGTAGAAAAAATCGGCAGATACTGATGCCGTACCTCACGGAGGGATATTTATGGGTTTAAGCGGAATACTTGGTTTGGTCGGCGGGCTCGCGCTGTTTTTGTACGGCATGAACCTGATGGGCTCTGCGCTGGAAAAAAGAGCCGGGCGGCGTCTTAAACTTATACTGTCGAGGCTTGCCTCAAACCCGTTTAAGGGGATGCTGCTGGGGACGGCGGTCACGGCCATAATCCAGTCCTCCGCCGCCACAACCGTTATGGTGGTAGGCTTCGTAAACAGCGGGATCATGACGCTGGAGCAGTCGGTCGGCATAGTGATCGGCGCCAACGTGGGCACCTCGATCACGGGCTGGCTTCTGTCCCTTGCGGGCGTGCAGGGCGGCGCGTGGTACCAGGATCTGATCAAGCCCTCAACTTTCACGCCCGTCATAGCGCTGGCCGGCATCGTGATGCTCATGTTCATCAAGAAGGAGCGCTTCAAGGACACGGCAGGGATACTTTTGGGTTTCGCGGTGCTGATGTTCGGCATGCAGACCATGTCCTCCTCGGTGGCGCCTCTGGGCGAGAACGAGACCTTCCGCAGCCTGCTCACCATGTTCTCGAATCCGTTCCTGGGCGTGCTGGCGGGCACCGTGGTGACCGCGCTCATACAGTCCTCCAGCGCTTCTGTCGGTATCCTGCAGGCGCTGTCCGCCACGGGCGCGGTGTCCTGCGTGGCGGCGCTGCCCATCATTTTCGGCTTTAACATCGGTACCTGCGTGACTTCGCTGATGTCTTCATCAGGCACTTCGCCCGACGCCCGGCGCGCGGCGGTCATCCACCTGGTGTTCAATATCGCCAGCGCCCTGGTGCTGCTGCCGGTGTATTACCTGCTGGACAGCCTGATCGGGTTCGGTTTTTCGTCTTCTCCGGTCAACACCTTCGCCATCGCGCTCATCAACACGGTTATCAAGGTTTTGAGCGCGTTCATACTGCTGCCTTTCTCACGGCA
The DNA here is from genome assembly GCA_017648805.1 of Clostridia bacterium. The sequence continues at coordinate 4,755 of JAGCIC010000132.1, read as the reverse complement.
GCTGGTCAAACTGTCCCGCCTGATCGTGAAAGACACGAAGGCGCCTGCGGAGAAGCGCATGCTGGACGAGCGTCTGTTCATAAACCCCTCCCTGGCGCTGGACGCGGCTTCCTCCGTTGCGAAGGGCATGGCGGACACGGTGTCGGAGAGCTTCTCAAGAGCCATAAGCCTGCTGGACCATTACTCTTCCAGGGGCTATGAAAACGTGAGGGAAGACGAACAGAAGGCGGACAAACTGGAAGACATGCTGGGTACGTACCTGGTGAAGCTGGGTGAGACGCACCTGGGCGGTGACGACAGCCATTCGCTGACCAAGCTGCTGCGCCTGATCGGGGACCTGGAGCGCATAAGCGACCACGCGCTGGCGATAGCCGAGTCTGCCCGGGAGCTGCACGAAAAGGAGCTTGCCATGTCGGCGGCCGCTCAGGCGGAGCTGAACGTGATAATCCAGGCGGTGGGCGAGTGCCTGCGCCTGGCCATAAACGCGTTCACCAACGACGACGTGCTGTGCGCCGCGCAGGTGGAGCCTCTGGAGCAGGTGGTGGATGTTATGGAATCCCAGGAAAAGACGCGCCACATAGAGCGGCTCACCTCGGGCGTGTGCTCCATAGAGCAGGGCTTCGTGCTCAACGACATACTCAACGACCTGCGCAGGGTGTCGGACCACTGCTCAAACATCGCGGGCTGCGTGATAGAGACCCACATGAACGCCATGGACATGCACTCGTACCTGAACGAAGTCAAAAGCGGCTCCGACGAGGCGTTCAACGACCGCTTCCGTCATTTTTCTCAGCTGTATTCGCTGCCCGAATGAAACGCGGGCATATAAAGCGGCGGGAAGGCACAATGCCTTCCCGCCGCTTGTTTGCATACGTTATTTTTTTATCGGCTTGTATTCCACTTCGGTCCTTATCGTCTCGGGGCGCTCTTCCAGCAGCTTGGGATTGTTGATATACTTCATGAAGCAGCCGCACGCCATGGCGTAGCTTGCGCCGCCGCAGATGCGCTCGTCGGTGTTCACGCCCAGGGGGATGACCGTCTTGGCCTTTATGCCGTCGCGGGTGTTTATGTACTGCTTCTCGAACTTGCCCATTGCCAGGAACACGCTCGTGTTGCCGAAGTTGTACAGGTGGTGGTACATCCCGGGCAGTCCTATGGAGGCCAGGTTGGTAATGAACATGGAGCAGTGGAAGGGGGACAGGTCGTACAGCCAGCCGGGCAGCAGCCCGTAACGGTCCAGCACCCGGGCCATGAACACCACGAACTTGACCAGGGGACGTATTCGCACGATCTTGCCCGCGAAATCGCTGGTGCCGTCCGCGGAGTCGTTGGCGGCGGGAGCGACCATCCTGGCCACCTCCTGAGCCACCTCGTCGATCGTGGCGTCGGGCGCGAAGTGCATCTTTATGGTGTCCTCGTCCAGACTGTCGCGGTTTTTGGCGTTCTTTAACACGGTCAGGCTGACCACGATCTGGTTGCGGGCGAATATCTGCCGGTTCATTATGAAGCGGTTGACTTCGGGATACTGGCTGACCGTGCGCACGTAAGCGGCGATAATCAGGTCCATGAACGTGATCTTCACGCCCTGCTTGGAGCGGGTGCGGATATAGTCGGCCATGGGCTCGTAGTCTATGTTTACGGTGATCTGGTTGGATGCGTCGTTGCGGGTGGGCATTATATAGGGGGTGAACTGGATGATGGGGTCGATATTGTTTAGCCGTTTGCCGTCGGCGCGTCTTCCGAACATATAGGTCATCTCCAATGCATTTTTAAGTATTTTATCACATGTACAAAGGTTTTACAAGAATAAAAATTTGTTTCCCGGCGTGCACACGTGGTAAATTTGTGGTATAATCGTAAAAGGAATAATCTGTGCCCGGCATAAGCCGGGATCTGGGAGACGATATGGCGCAGGACAGGCTTACGGAAACGGTAACGGCCCGGGAAGATATTTTTTCAGGCAAGGTCATACACGTCCAGAAATGGACGGTGGAGCTCCCGGACGGGGGCACGTCCTTCAGGGAGATCGCGCTGCACAGGGGCGCGGCGGCGGTGGTGCCGATAGACGAAGAAGGCAACGTGTATATGGTAAGGCAGTACCGCTGCGCGCTGGGCAGGCTCACGCTGGAGATCCCCGCGGGAAAACTGGACCGCGAGGGCGAGGACAGACTGCTGTGCGCCAAGCGCGAGCTTAAGGAAGAGACGGGCTTTACCGCCCGTTCCTGGGAAAAACTAACCGACCTGGCCACCACGCCGGGCTTCACCAACGAGGTGATAGGCGTGTATCTGGCAACGGGGCTGGAAAAGGGCGAGGTCAGTCCCGACGAGGACGAGTTCATAGACCCGGTCAAACTGCCCTTTGCCGAAGCTTTAAAGCTCGTGACGGAGGGCAAGATCAGCGACTCAAAGACGATAGTCGGGCTGCTGCTGGCCAAGGAAAGGCTGAGCTGAAAGAAAAATGTACTTAAAAGCGCTGTGTGAATGGTTTCTGACGGACGGCATATACCCGCCCGTGCGTTTGGACGCGCCGGAATATATAGAGGACGCGCTGACAGAGGCGGGAGTGCTCGGCATAGGGCTGCCCGTCGAGGAGCGCTGCCGCAACGAATGGATATACAGAAGGACCTGGCGGTACCTGACTCAGTTCACTTTGCCGGATACCGAAAAGCGGGTGTTCATGCGCCTGAGCGGGCTGAAGGGAAAGTGGAGGCTTACGGTCAACGGCGCCCTGGCCGCGGAGGGCGAGGACAGCTGGTGCGAAACGGAGATAACCGGACTGCTGGGCGTACCCAACTACCTTGAGATCGCGTTTTTGCCGGACGACAGCTTTTCCCTGTTCCCGCAGGCGGGCTTCAAGGGCAGCTTTCTGCTCAAGCAGACCGGGAAAGGCGTCATAAAGGACTTCAGATGCGTTTTCCCGGCAGACGGGGTACCCGGTTTCATGTGCGCCGCGGACGCGAGCGCGCCGGGGCGGGCGAAACTGGTATTCAGGCTTAACAACAGTCTGGGGGAGTTTACGGAAACTCTGGACCAAGCGCTCCCGGCGGGCTACACTCCGCTCAAGACAGGTATCTTCGCGGGAAAACTGGCCGCGGGAGAAGTAAACCGCTTGAGCGCGCGCCTGAATTTTGACGGGGAAAACAGCGACGCAAGGGAAGCGGAGATATATATCCCCGCAGCAAAAGCGCTTATCAGAGGCGCGGTGTGCTTAAGCGAGGAGGACTTTGAACTGGCCCGGGAGCTGGGCGCGGACACCGCGTATACCCGGGACGCAGAGGCGGACGACGCGTTCATCCGCCGGGCAGCCAAGTACGACCTGTTCGCTTCGGAAGCGGATGACGATATTAAGGGCGAGCTGCCTTCGGCGATGTGCAATCCCGACGAGGTGACCCGAATCTGCCCGGACGTGAGCGCACTGGAAGACGACGTGATCTGGAAGCTCACCCAGTCCGACCGCGCCTGCTTTGACGCGGCGGGCGGCAGCGCAGAGGAACTGGAGGAGGCGGCCGCGCTGAGCCGCTACAACCAGGCGCTGGCGCTCAGGAATATCGCGCTGGACTCCCGCCTGGCGGGCAAAGGCCTGGTGGCGGACGGCATAGTCAGCGGTGAGTACAGCCTGTCCTCGCCCGCGCTGGTCGATTTTGACGGACTTAGGCGTCCCGCGTTTTTCGCGCTAAGGGACGCCTGGAAAAAGGAATACGCCTTTTGCTGGCTGCCGGAAAACCTGCCGGACGAGGGTATATTCACGGTAAAAGCATACTATGTCGCCGATGTTCCGGCGGAAAAGCCCCGTGCGGTCGGCGTGAGCGCTTACGACCTGTACGGGCGGGAGATATTCTCCACCACCTTCGCCGCGACGGTGTCCGGCTGCGTGGGCAGTTTCGCCCTGGAGATGCCCGAAGGCGGCGTGGCGCTGATCCGCACCCGGCTCGTCGACGGGGGGAGGGAACTCTCCGTAAACGACCTGGCGGCGTTTATGAGCGGCAGGGGCATAGAGGACCTGGGCGAAGCGCGGCTGTTCTGCGACGGAGTAAGCCTTGTGAACGATTCGGACACGCTGGCCGTGGGCGTATGCGCGGCGGAAGCGGGCTTTTTCGGCTGCCTGCTGCCGGGCGAAGCGGCCCCTGGCAGGGTCGGCGACATAAACTCCGTCGAAGGCCTGAACATATACTTTTAGAACGCCGGCGTGGCGGGCTGCTCCGTCAGGATACGGTCCGGCAAGACATAAGAAGGAAGTAGAGATTTGATGTTCTCATCCGGTCTGTTTGACCATATGCCCACCCTTGAGACCGAACGGCTCGTGCTGAGACGGCTCGAGATGGGGGACGCACAGGATATATTCGATTACGGAAAAGACCCTCTGGTAGCCAAGCACGTGCTGTGGGACGCATACACAAGCGTGAGCGAGGCGAGGGCGTACGTAAAGTACATGCTGCGCAAGTACCGGGCGGGGGAGCCGTCCAGCTGGGGGATAGAAGAAAAGGCCACGGGCAGGATAATAGGCACCATAGGCTACATGTGGTACCAGAAGGACAATAACGCCGCGGAAGTAGGCTATTCCCTTTCCCGTGACCGCTGGAACCGGGGCTACATGACCGAGGCGCTCAAAGCGGTGATAGACTATTCCTTCAGGGACCTGGCCATCAACCGGCTGGAAGCGCAGCACGAGGTGGAGAATCCCGCCTCGGGAGCGGTCATGCGCAAGTGCGGCATGATAAAGGAAGGCACGCTGCGCGGGCGCCTGTACAACAAAGG
>JAGCIC010000131.1 GCA_017648805.1 Clostridia bacterium | reverse complement strand
GAAATTATAGACAGTTTTCGCCGCCGTGTCAACTCTTCCGAAAAGCAGTCTCAAACTCAACACATCCATAGCATAAAAGCCCTTTGTTCATAACAATGGGCAGGTACAATACCCGCCGGATGGGAGGTAACTGTCATGCACGGAAACATGGGCAGGATGCTCAGGCTGTTCAGGCCCTATAAAGCGCAGATGACGCTGGCGCTGTCGCTTGAAGTATTCGCCATTATAACCCGGCTCATAGTGCCGAGACTCACAAAGATGGTGGTGAACGACGTTATAACCGAAGGGCAGTACGATCTTCTGTACACCCTGTGCGGCCTTATAGCGCTGTTCGCCGTGACCCGCGCGCTGTCCAACTACGTGCGCGCAATGCGCTTTCAGCACGTGAGCCAGAACATTATCTGCGGCATAAGGAGCGACCTGTACGACCATTTGCAGGAAATGCCCTGGGAGTTCTACGACAAGAACCGTGTGGGCGAGATAATGAGCCGCATGACGGGGGACCTTAACAACGTAAGGAACTTCCTGTGCAACACCACCTTCTCCATATTCACCAACTCGGTGTGTTTCGTGGGCTCGTTTATATTCATGATGTTCATGAGCCCGGAGGTCACGCTGATGGTGCTCGTGATGGCGCCGATCATCGCCATAGTGGCGCTCAAGTTCAGAAGGCGCATCCGCCCCGTGTTCAGCGAGGTCAGGGAACTGAATGCCGTGCTGAACACCCGCACCCAGGAGAACCTGGCGGGGATGCACATAGTCAAGGCGTTCAACCGGGAAGATTACGAGATGGGCCTTTTCGAAAAGGACAACCGCACTCTGCTGGACAAGAACCTGGAAGCGTCCTGGGTGTGGAGCAGCTTTATGCCCTTCATGGACATGCTGTCCAACCTGTGCACGCCCATCACCCTGGCGGGCGGCGCGCTGATGGTGTACCTGGGCCGCATGGACATAGGCACGCTGGTGGGCGTGACGGGTTACATCTGGATGCTCACCAACCCCATGCGCCAGGTGGCCAACATAATCAACGCCACCGCGATGGCGCTGACCGGCTGCGAAAAAGTGTTCTACTACATGGACCTGGGCTCCACCATAAAGGAACCCGAAGACGCCGTATCTCCCGACGAGTTCAAGGGCCACGTGGTGTTCGACCACGTCACCTTCGCTTACGGCGACAGCGTGGCGCTCAGGGACATCTGCCTGGAGGCGAAAAGCGGCGAGACCATAGCCGTGATGGGCGCCACGGGCAGCGGCAAAAGCACGCTTATCAACCTGCTGGGCCGGTTTTACGATATACAGTCCGGCCGGCTGCTGATTGACGGCATAGACGTGAGAAAACAGAAACTTAAGCCCCTGCGCCAGCACATAGGCTTCGTGCCCCAGGAGAGCTTCCTGTTTTCCGACACCATCAACGACAACATCCGCTACGGCCGGCCCGAAGCCACCCTGCAGCAGGTCATAGACAGCGCCAAAGCGGCGTGCGCGGACGAGTTCATACGCGAGACGCCCCAGGGCTACGACACGGTGGTGGGCGAAAGGGGCCTGGGCCTGAGCGGCGGCCAGAGGCAGAGGGCGTCCATCGCCCGCGCGGTGCTCATACAGCCCTCCATACTGGTGCTGGACGATTCCACCAGCGCCGTGGACATGGAGACGGAGTACGAGATACAGCAGAACTTCAAGACCGTGATGAAGGACCGCACCACCTTCATAATCGCACACCGCATCTCCTCGGTCAAAAACGCCGATCAGATAATCGTGCTCAAGGACGGCGAGATCGCGGAGCGCGGCAAGCACAGGGAGCTCATGGAACTGGGCGGCATATACGCGGGCATGGTCAGGGACCAGATGTCCAGCGCCGTCAAGGTAGAGGGGGTGGCGTAATGGCTACGGTCATAAGGCAGCTTGATGACGAGCAGCTGGAGCGCCCCTTCAACAAAAAGCTGTTCAGGCGCGTTTTAAGGTACATGCTCCCCTACAAAAAGCAGGTGTTCACCGCCCTGGTGCTGATGTCGGTCGCCACCGTGGCGGCGCTTGCCAACACCTACCTTATGAGCCGCGCGGTGGGCTATCTGCAAAGCAAAGAGTTTTCAACGGTACCCTTCGTGCTGCTGGGCATGGTGGCGGTCAGCCTGACCGCGATGCTGTGCACCCGCCAGCGCATCCGGCTTATGGACACCTCGGGCCGGCGCGCCATAGCGAAACTGAGGGAAGACCTGTTCAAACACATACAGGGCCAGAGCTTTTCGTTTTTCGACACCCGCAGCGCGGGCAAGCTGTTGGTCAGGGTCATAAACGACGTGAACAGCCTGAACGACCTGTTCTCAAACGGCATCGTAAACGTATTGATCGAGTGCTTCACGCTGGTGCTGCTGGTGGGCATAATGCTGGCGATCTCCTGGAAGCTCACGCTGGTGGCGCTGTGCATACTGCCCGTGCTTGCGCTGTCCGTGTTCAAACTGAAGCGCATGATAAGGGTGAGGTGGCTCACCAACTCCATCAAGTCCTCCACCATGAACGGCTACCTGCACGAGACCCTGAGCGGCATGCGTGTGACCCAGGCGTTCACCCGCGAGGAGGTCAACAGCAAGACTTTCCGCACGGTGAACGACGACGTGAAGCGCTCCTGGATAAAGGCGGTGCAGCTCAGCCAGGCGTTCGGACCCACGCTGGACCTGGTGGGTTCGCTGGGCACGGTGCTGGTGTACATATTCGGCGTAAAGTTCATACGCGCAGACGCCCTGGCGCTGGCGGACATGCTGGCGATACTCTGGTACGTGGGGCGCTTCTGGGAGCCCATAAACGCCATAAGCGACTTCTACAACCAGATACTTACCGCTTCGGCCAACATGGAGCGCATATTCGAGATCATGGACACCGAGAGCGAGATACAGGACAAACAAGACGCTTCGGAGCTGCCTCCCATACAGGGGCGGGTCACGTTTGACGATGTGGTGTTCGGCTACAACGCGGACAAGACGGTGCTAAACGGCGTGTCCTTCGACATAAAGCCCGGGCAGACCGTGGCTCTGGTAGGCCCCACGGGCGCGGGCAAAAGCACGGTGGTCAACCTTATCAGCCGGTTTTACGACGTCACGGGCGGCAGCGTCAGGATAGACGGGCACGACGTGAGGGACGTGAAGCTGGACTCCTTAAGGCGGCAGATGAGCGTGATGATGCAGGACAGCTTCATATTCTCCGGCACCATCATGGACAACATCCGCTACGGACGGCTGGACGCCACGGACGAGGAGGTCATCCGGGCCGCCAAGACCGTGTACGCCCACGACTTCATCATGGGCCTTGAAAAGGGCTACCAGACAGTGGTGAACGAAAGGGGCAGCATGCTCTCCCAGGGTCAGCGGCAGCTGATATCCTTCGCCCGGGCGCTTCTGAGCGACCCCAGGATACTGATACTGGACGAAGCCACTTCCTCCATAGACACCCACACCGAGATGCTCATACAGAAGGCCATAGGCGCGCTGCTCAAGGGCAGGACCAGCTTCGTGATCGCCCACCGCCTGTCCACCATCAGGAACGCGGACCTGATAATGGTGGTGAGCGGCGGCAGCATAACGGAAAAGGGCACCCACGAGGAGCTCATAAAACTGGAAGGCGGCCACTACCGCGGGCTGTGCGAAGCGCAGTACAGGTTCATGACCGCGGAGTGACGGGAGACCGGAGGATAACTAAGGGCGGCACCAAAGCCGCTCTTTTTATTTTTCCCGCGCTCTTTTATTTCCGGGCGTTTTGTGGTATAATGCTTTTTGGATATTTGTAAACATGAATGATAGGCAAGGGAGGTTAGCTATGACAAAACAGCATACGTATTCACCCCCTTCGCAGGATGTATTGAAAGTTATCCCCCTGGGCGGTCTGGGCGAGATAGGGAAAAACATGACCGCCTTCGAGTGCGGCGAGGACATCATAGTTGTGGACATGGGCTCCATGTTCCCAAAGGACGACATGCCGGGCGTGGATCTGGTGATCCCCGATATAACGTACCTTAAGCAGAACGCCTCCCGCGTAAAAGGCTTTTTCGTCACCCACGGCCACGAGGACCACATCGGCGCCGCGCCCTACGTGATGAGCGAGGTGTCCGCTCCGGTGTACGCCACGCGGCTGACCTGCGCGCTGATGGGGCTCAAATTCAAGGAAAACCGCATGTCCAACCGGGTGGAGATGATCGAGGTCGAACCCGGGGACACCATAGTCGCGGGCTGCTTCGGCGT
>JAGCIC010000002.1 GCA_017648805.1 Clostridia bacterium | reverse complement strand
GGTCTATCCTCTCGTAATCGCCCGTGTCGTACTTGTGGTTGCTGCGGGCTCGAAAAATGGGGTTAAGGTATATCCCCCCAAACCCCATGTCGCTCAGGTAATCCAGCTTCTCCCGTATCCCGTTCAGGCTGCCGCCGAAAAAGTCAACGGCTTCCCTGTCGCCGTCATTGTCGCACAGGCAGGGCGCCTCGTTCCAGTTTTCGTGCATGAACGCGCCCCTGCCGTGGGGCGGAGTGATCCCGCGGGAACCGATGTTGAACCGGTCGGGGAAGATCTGCATTATCACGCTTTCCCGCATCCAGCGGGGCGTTTCGAAGGCGGGGTCGTACACGGTTATCTGGAAAGACTCCGGCTCCGCGTCGCTCAGGCCGTTTTTGCCCAGATAGCGCCTGCCTTCGGGACAGTCTATCACGAAATAGTACCAGACCAGGCCCGCTTCCCTGCCCACGCTCATGCTGACGGAATACATTTCCTCCCAGCTGTTGTTAAGGGGCAGCCATTCCTCGTCCGCGCCCCGCCACACTCTCGCGAACACCTGCGAGACCTCGCCCTCTATATGCAGGGTGAGGGTCACGAAACTGCCCGCGGTCAGCGCGCCTCTGGGGCGGCGGAAATACTCGGAATACGGGTCGTGGCAGGCATTCGTCACAGTTCTACCTCGTCCAGGTGCCAGATGAGCTGGTTGTATTCCTTGATCGTGCGGTCGGAAGCGAAGATGTGGCTGCGGGCCACGTTTATGATGGCTTTCTTGACCCACTCGTCACGGTTTATATAGTCCTTGCTGATCTGCTCCTGGGTGCGGATGTAGCTCCTTATGTCGCTGAGTACGAAGTAGCTGTCAGCTATGCTGCCGTTGTCGCCGAAGAGCAGGCTGTGATAAATGTCCCTGAACAGACCGGGCTGCTGGGGGCACAGGGTGCCGTCTATCAGCTGAGTGAGCGCCCGGCGAACTTCGGCGTTAGTCTCGAATATGCCGCTGGCGCGGGAGGGAGACTGGTACGCCGCCTCCACCTGTCCGGCGGTCATGCCGAAGATATAGATATTGTCCCGGCCCACCGCGTCGCAGATCTCCACGTTGGCCCCGTCCAGAGTACCTATGGTCACCGCGCCGTTCATCATGAACTTCATGTTGCCGGTGCCGCTGGCTTCCTTGCCGGCGGTGGAGAGCTGCTCGCTCACGTCCGCGGCGGGGATCAGGTCCTCCGCCATGCTGACAGAGTAGTTTTCGGCGAATACGACGTTTATGTATTTGCCCGCCACGGGGTCGGTGTTAACCAGGCGCGCGATCTCGTTTATGAGCCTGATGATGAGCTTGGCCCGGTAATAGCCCGGGGCAGCCTTGGCGCCGAAAATGTAGGTGCGGGGCTGTATGACCATGTTCGGGTTGTCCTTCAGGCGGTTGTACAGGATCAGTATGCTTAAGGCGTTGAGCAGCTGGCGTTTGTACTCGTGCAGCCGCTTGGCCTGCACGTCGAACAGGTCGTCGGGCCTCAGGGTCACGCCCTGGCTCGCCTGCAGCCGGCCGCTCAGGCGTTCCTTGTTGGCGCGCTTGACCTGGAAGAACTTCTCGCGGAACGCTGTGTCCTCCTTGAACGCCTCCAGATCGGCCAGGCGCTCGTAATCCTTGCGCCAGGCGTCGCCGATGGCCTCGTCTATAAGGCGGGACAGGCGGTAATTGGCCATCATCAGCCAGCGGCGGTGGGTTATGCCGTTGGTTATGGCGATGAACTTGTCGGGCTGGGTCATGTAGAAGTCGTGGAACACGCCCTTTTTGAGTATGTCGGTGTGGATCTTGCTCACGCCGTTCACGCTGTGGGACATGCTCACGCACAGGTTAGCCATGTTAACGGAACCGTAGCCGATCACCGCCATGCGGCCGATCCTCTCCCACTGGCCGGGGAACACTTCCCACAGACGGGCGCACTCACGGCGGTTGATCTCCTGCAGGATCATGTATATGCGGGGCAGCAGGCGGGCGACCATCTCTTCGGGCCATTTTTCCAGCGCCTCCGCCATGACGGTGTGGTTGGTGTAGGCGAAAGTGCGGCGGGTTATGTCTTCAGCCTCGTCCCAGCTTAAGCCGTATTCGTCTATCAGCACCCTCATGAGCTCGGGTATCGCCATGCCGGGGTGGGTGTCGTTCACGTGCAGCGCCACCTTGTCCGGGAAAATGGAAAAGTCCTCGCCGTACACTTTCACGAAGTCCTGCACCGCGTACTGCACAGACGCGCTGGACAGGAAGTACTGCTGCTTCAGGCGCAGGGCCTTTCCGGCCGGTGTGGTGTCGTTCGGGTAGAGCACCCTCGTGATGTCCTCCACGGCGTTCTTCTCCAGAACCGCAAGGGCGTATTCCTGATCGTTGAACAGCTTGAAGTCAAAATCCGTCATCGCTTCGCTCTGCCACAGGCGGAGCGTCCCGATGTTGTCCGTTTTGTACCCGATAATCGGCATATCGTACGGGACGGCACGGACGCTCATGTCCGCAAAATCCACCTGCACGACATGGGTCTGCCTGCGTACGCTCCACGGGTCCCCGTATTTCTGCCAGTCATCGGC
>JAGCIC010000130.1 GCA_017648805.1 Clostridia bacterium | reverse complement strand
TGTCCACCACCCGCCTGGGTGAGGAGTTCGGGCGCGACCACACCACGGTCATGCACTCGCTCAAAAAGGCGGAAGAGATGATAAGGGACAGCCGGGACTTCAGCCAGGCGGCCGAAGAGCTGAAGCAGAGATTAAAATAAACCGGATCATTGCTTGAAACGCCTATGCGGATTAAAGCAGTACGAAAAATTGTCCTTTGTACGTCATAGCGAGCTTCCGCAGGAGGCGTGGCGATCCGTTCTTTATTCGATTGGGATGCGGATTGCCACGGGCGGCAAGTCGCCCTCGCAATGACGCATAAACCAGTTACCAACGACGCGCCGCAGGCGCTCTAACAGCTAAAAGCTAATAAGCTGACAGCTGCCTCTCCACACCAGGCGCCGGATTATACACAGACGTTTTCCACGCGCAAAACTCAACACAGCAAAGCGCTTTGCGGGTTTTCCACAGGATCCGGCGGCTCTAACACTACAACGACAATAATTATATTCAATAATAATAACAACAACGCGCCGCAGGCGCGCTCTCACAGCCAACAGCCGAACAAAAGAAAGGACCACAGCTATGATCTTCTCCTGTCAGACGAAGGACCTGGTAAGCGCGGTAATGACCTCCATCCGCTGCCTGGCCGCCCGCACGCCCATGGAAATACTGGAAAAGGTGTACGTAGACGCGGATGAGAAGGGCCTGACCATCGCCGCCGCGGACGGCGCCATGGCCTCCTTTACCACCGTGCCCGCCACCATAGTCACCGACGGCGTGTGCCTGCTGCCCGGGCGCCTTTTGAGCGAAGTCGCCCGCAAGCTGCCCGAAGGCGAGGTCAAGTGCTCCCTGTCGGACAAGTACGTGATGACGTTCACCGCCGGCAACGTAAAGATCAACCTGTCCGCCATGCCCGCGGACGAGTATCCCCTGCCCGCGGAGGAAGGCTACGACAGCAGCCTCTCCCTGCCACAGCCCCTGCTCAAGGACATGATCTCCAAGGTGGCCTTCACCGTGCCCCAGGAAGACCAGCGCCTGATACTCACCGGCGGCTACCTGCACATACAGGGCGGCCGGGCGGACCTGGTGGGCCTGGACGGCTACCGCATGGCCATGCGCAGCGAGCTCATAAGCGACACCGCGCTCGCCGCCAAGGCGGTCATCCCCGTGAGGGCGCTGGAGGAGATCGCCAAGCTCATGGGCGAGGACGAGGAGAAGCTCGCGAAGATCAGCTTCAACAAGTCCTCCGTCAAGGTGGAAAACGGCGAGACCGTGCTTTACGCCAACCTGCTCAACGGCGAATACATCGACTACAACCGCGTCATCCCCAAGACCGCCGCGCTGAAGGCGGAGGTCGACATGGGCGAGTTCGCCGCGTGCGTGGACCGCGCCCAGATGATCGCGCGCCTCTCCCGCAACAACCTGGTGAGGATAGAGGTGGAGGACAACCGCCTGGTCATCTCCGCCCAGAGCGAGCAGGGCGACGTCACCGACGTGCTGCCCGCCGTGACAGACGGCAGCGGCCTGGTGATCCACTTTAACGTAAGGTACCTGAGCGAGATCGCCCGGGTCATGAACAAGGGCCGCGCGGTCATATCCTTCGGCACCGCCACCAGCCCCTGCGTTATCACCCCCGTCGAGGGCAGCGAGTTCCTGTTCCTGGTATTGCCCGTTCGCACAAACACCTGACGGACTGATTGAAATGCCTCTGCGACGCATTTCAATCAAAAGGAACGGTTTTTCCTGCGGGGCTTACTCAGCCTGTTGCGGATGCGTCATCGCGAAGACGCGAACATGGTGAGCGTCTGCGGCGATCCGTTTCTGTCAGGAATTAATAACGGATTGCCACGGCCCGCTGCGCGGGTCTCGCAATGACGCAGAGAGACCACTGATCACTAACCGCTATCCAATGACGCGCCGCAGGCGCATTCCAACAGCTAAAAGCTCACAGCTAAAAGCTAAAAATTCTCCACGGAGGTCCAATATGGGCATCATAGACATCATCATAATCGCGGTCCTCGTTATCGGCTTCATCTCCGGCCTGCAGAAGGGCTTCATCACCAGCCTGCTGGCCTGCGCGGCGCTGTTCGGCGCGTTCCTGATCGCTGGAGCGCTGGAAGGCAGGCTGTACACCGCGTTCATGGGCACCAACCTGCAGAAGTGGCTCTCCGCCAACCTGGACGCCGGCCCCGAAGTGTGGCAGAACCTGTACCACGTGATTTCCTACGTGGTGGTGTTCATACTCGCCTACTGCGCGCTGATGCTGATCGTGAACCTTATAAACAACGTGTTCCGCGTGCCCAAATTAAGGGGCGTGGACGCGCTGCTGGGCGGCGTGCTGGGCATCGTGAGGGCTTACGTCATCATCTGCGTGGGCGTGGCGGTGATCAACACCGTGTCCGTGCCCCTGCAGAGCGAGGTGGGCAGCCTGGACCTGCTGGGCGAGAGCGCACTGGGCAGCTTCTTCGCTTCGGGCAAGGGCCTGGCGGACGTGTTCGGCATAACCAATCTGTTCAAGGGTCTGTAAAATATCAGCTGTTAGCTAACAGCTGACAGCTGACAGCTCACAGCTGAAAAACATGCACGACATAGACACCACCGTCGCTGCGATAGCCACCCCTCCCGGCAGGGGCGGCATCGCGATCGTCCGGATCAGCGGCCCGGACTCAAAACGAATACTCAAACAAGCCTTCGCGCCTGCCCGCGCGGGGGCGCGCTTTATGTCTTCCCGCATGGTGTACGGCCACGTGACGGGGGAGGACGGGCGGCCCCTGGACGAAGCCATGGCGGTGTTCTTCAAGGCGCCCCGCACCTATACCCGCCAGGACGTGGCCGAGATCCATACCCACGGGGGCCTTGCCGCCGAAGCGGTATTGAAGCGCGCGCTTTCCCTGGGCGACGCGCCCGCCGAGCGGGGTGAATTCACCTACCGCGCGTTCATAAACGGCAGGATAGACCTGTCCGAAGCCCAGGCGGTGATGGACGTGATCTCCGCCGACAGCGCCGCGGCGCTCAGAAACAGCGTGGACCGGCTGCGCGGCGGCGAAAGCGGCTTTATCTCGGAAATAAAACAGCGCCTGCTTTCCCTTACCGCGCTTATAGACGCCCAGAGCGACTTTCCCGAGGAGATCGACGAGGGCGACACGCTTCTGAGCATCAGGAAAGCGGGAAACGAGATGATCTCCCGCCTTGAAAGCGCCGCCGACCCCGCCCGGGCGCGCATAATCTCACAGGGCGCGCGCGCGGTCATCTGCGGGCGGGCGAACGCGGGCAAAAGCAGCCTCATGAACGCGCTGCTCAGGACCGAGCGCGCCATAGTGACCGACATCCCCGGCACCACCCGGGACGAGATCAGCGAAGTTATAGAGATAAACGGCGTAAAGCTCACCCTGACCGACACCGCCGGCATCCGCGAGACCGGCGATCCGATAGAGAAGATAGGCGTCGAGCGGGCGAAAAAGCTGATCGACACCGCGGACGCAGTGATTCTGCTGCTGGACGGCTCCCGGCCCCTTAACGACGAGGACAGGCAGCTGCTCGCCATGAAGGACGAAAGGTTCATAGTGTGCCGCAGCAAGGACGACCTGGAGACCTGCCCCCACGCCGCGGACCTGGTCATCTCCGCCCGCACGGGAGAGGGGCTTAAGGAGCTTACGGACGCCATATATTCCAAGCTGCCCCTTAAGGAGGATGACGGCGCGCTTATCTCCCTGCGCCACATGGACGCGGCGGACAGGGCGCTCACGGCGCTTAAAAGGGCGGTCTCGGCGCCCTACCTGCCCCTGGCAAGGCAGGACATAACCGACGCCCTGGCGGCGATAGGCGAGATCACGGGCGAGACCCTCGGCGAGGACGCGATAAGCCTGATGTTCGAGTCGTTCTGTGTCGGAAAATAGCGCCTGCGGCGTATTTTCCGACGCAGAGAGATTGATCGAAATGCCTCTGCGATGCATTTCGATCATAAGGAACGGTTTTTCCTGCGTGGCTTACACAGCCTGTTGTCGATTCGTCATTGCGAGGAACACACGAAGTGTGTGACGCGGCAATCCGTGACCCCATTACAAAAGAACGGATCGCCACAGACGCTCACCCTGTTCGCGTTTTCGCGATGACGCATCTGCGAAAGCAACAATCTTTGCCGCCTTATGGCGACGACCGATGACTTTTGACCAATGTCCACTTACGCGGCGGCGTCTGCCGCCGCTCTAACAGCTAAAAGCTATAATACGAAAGGCGGTACTCGGTATGAAACGGTTCACGGCGGTCCTCCTGGCTCTGGCGCTCATGTTCGGCGTTTCCGCGCTCGCGGAAGAGCCCCTCCGATCCGGGGACTTCACCTACGCCCTGCGCGAAGACGGCACGGCGGAGATAACGGGGTACACGGGCGCTTCGGATACCGTGGAGATCCCCGCGGAAGTGAACGGCATTGCGGTCACGGCGATAGGCGACGGCGCGTTCTTTCTTCAAAACGGCATAAAGCAGGTGATCATCCCCGAGGGCGTCACGTGTATGGGCGCCGTAGCGTTCATGCTGTGCAGGGATCTGGTGCGCGTATCCCTGCCGGACAGCTTAAGGCTCTTCTTCAACAATCCCTTCGCTTACTGCGACAGGCTTAAGATAATCAACGTCTCTCCCGATCACGAATATCTGGAGCAGAAGGAGGGCGCGCTGTACAGCAAGCCCGACAGCCGCCTTTTGTACTGCCCCATGGACAAGACGGAGTTCGCGGTGGCCGAGGGCACGCTGGAGATAGGCGACATGGCGTTCTCAAGCTGTCTGTATCTGGAGAAGGTGACCCTGCCCGACAGCGTCTATGTGCTGTGCGACAGGTCGTTCGAAAACTGCATTTCGCTTAAGGAGCTCATCCTGCCCGAGAGCGTTATGTACATAGGCACGGAAGCGTTCATACAGTGCGAGAGCCTCGAAAGCGTCACGCTGCCCGCCGGCATCATAAACATCAACAATGACGCGTTCGCCGGCTGCCCCGCGGGCCTGACCGCTTCTGTCGTCAAGGGCTCTTACTCCGAAAGCTACTGCAAGGAAAACGGCATCGCCGTGGTCTACGCTCAATGACGCATAAACCGGAACGACGAGATTCTCCGGCAGATCCATTTCCCGCGCCCGCAGGCGCTCTGAAAGCTGACAGCTAAAAGCTAAAGTAAGGCGGACAAAACCATGACAGAGCATCCCCGTTTCAGGAAATTCCTGTGGTACTTCTTCAAGACCCTCTCCGTGCTGTTCTTTCCCGTGAAGCTGGAAGGCAGGCTGCCCGAGGGCGCGTACGTGCTGGCGCTCAACCACCAGAGCTTCATGGACGCGGTGGCGGTGTTCCTGTTCATGCCCGAAAACGTGCGCTTCATGGCCAAAAAGCAGCTGTTCAAACACAAATTCGGCTCACTGGTCATACGCACCGCGGGGGCGTTCCCCGTGGACAGGGAGGGCACGGACATGGACGCGCTCAGGACGTCGCTCAAGACGCTCAAAGACGGCGCGCCGCTGGTGATCTTTCCCGAAGGGCACCGCTACCGTGACGGCAAGGTGCACGAGCTTAAGGAGGGCGCCTCGTTCATCGCGCTGAGGGCGCAGGTGCCCGTGCAGACGGGGCGGATGTTTTCCAGATACCTGCCCTTCTGCCCCATAAGGATCAGGCTGGGCGAACTCATCCCCGCCGCCCGCCTCACCTCCTCCCGCGACAGGAAGGAGCTGACGGAGAAGATAAAGAAGGGGATAGAGGAGATAAGCCGTTAGCCGGCAGCTATTAGCCAATAGCTAATTAAAGGAG
>JAGCIC010000129.1 GCA_017648805.1 Clostridia bacterium | reverse complement strand
CTGCTGTATGCACCGTAAAGGCGCTTAGTCCACGTTTTCGAAGAAGTCGTTTTTGTTTACGTCAGGCCCCACGGTGGTGCGGTACAGGCCGTATTTGGAGTTGTTCCAGCGGCGGTTGTAGCTGTCGTAATTGCAGGCGAACCACTGGGAGTAGTGCTTGGAGTAGGCCAGTTTTGATACTTCCGTGGCAGTCAGTCCCAGATAGTTCTTCATGGGCTGGGCGTACACGTCCATGGTCAGCTCGTTTTCGTTGTACAGATGGATGTACAGCTTCTTCGTGTCCCAGGTGCCGTATTTTTCCAGACTGTCGGGATAGAGCGTCGGGTCGGCGGCCTGTTCCACCGCCGTGCGGACGGCCAGGGAAGTCAGCTGGTGCTGATAGTGGCCGTACTCGCCCTTGATGTCCTGGGTCACCACCACTTCGGGCTTGTAGCGGCGGATGACCTCGGTGACTTCCTCAAATATGGCGTCGCCGCCCCACACGTACTTGGCGTAGGCCAGGTCGGGACAGGCGCCGTCTCTGTGGTTGAGCAGTATGGGGTGATACTGTACGCCGCACCAGTTGAGGGCGTTGAGCGCCTCGATGATCCTCTGGGGGCTGCAGTTGGCCATGTACACCACGCACACGGTCTTGCCCTGCTCCACATAGTAGGGGATGGTGCCGCCCATGAACAGCAGGTCATCGTCCTGGTGGGTGGAGAACAGCATCAGGTCCACCTTTTCGGGCATCTCATCGAACAGGAGCGCGGAGCGGGAGATCTGGTCCTTTTCCAGCACGTAGAGCTCGCCCAGACGGCTTTCCGGGCTCTCGCACACGAACTCCAGGCGGCGGGCGTTCTCCGCTATGGGATAGTTGAGCGCTACCATGCCCTTGGGATTCTTGTCGTCGGTCTCGGATATGAGGCTGCCGTTTGCGTCGTACTGCCGGAAGTACAGATGGGTGGGCGCGTGCCACCACTGGGTGCACAGGTACGCCGCGGTCCGGCCTTCGGGCAGGGTGATGCCGATGGTGTAGGGATTGCTGGGGCTCACGTAAGTGTCGATGGTGTTGTCGTAAAGCAGGAAATAGGTGCCAAGCCCCGCGTCGTTGGTGAACGAGCAGTCCGCGTTCATGTTTTTGATGACGGGGAATTTGCTGCCCAGCACGTGTGAAATGAACTCACGGGAGGCGGTGTTGCCTACGGAGTCGGTGGCGGTGACGGTGATCGTGTATTCGCCCCACTTGATCTGGGGCGAGATCAGGCCCTTGAACTTGGTGGCGCTGAAGGCGAAAACGCCGTCCGAAACGTTGAGCTCAAAGGTGTTGTGGAACACCTCGCTGAAGCGCCGTATGTCGTACATGGTGAGCGTGACGCTCTTGAGCGGGGAAACGCTCTTGATCTCGCCGGAGATCTCCTTTAAGCTGTCGCTGTTGAGCAGGAAGGGGATGTTGATCCCGCTCAAGTCGATCAGTTCCCTGCCATCCGCAAACGCGAACGCGGGCACAAGCAGGCTCAGGACCAGCAAAAACGCGCAGAGCTTTTTCATTACTGCATGCCTCCAGATACACTTAAGTACAACAAAAAGGGGGTGATATGCCCCCGTTTTGAATACGCGAAGTACTATGGCTTAGGCCTGAGCCTGCTTATTCAGCTGCTTGGCCAGACGGCTCTTTTTGCGGTTGGCGGCGTTCTTGTGGATGACGCCCTTGGAGGCGGCCTTGTCCACCGCGCCCTGGGTGGCGGCGAGCACCTTCACGTCGGCGTTGCCGGCGGAAATGGCGTCGTCAAACTTGCGCAGCTGGGTCTTCATCTGGCTCTTGACCATGCGGTTGCGCAGATTCTTCTTGTCGGATACCTTTACACGCTTGATAGCGGACTTGATGTTAGGCAAAGTAGATTCACTCCCTGTGTAAAATTAGCTTGTGTATTATATCACCTGCGCCGGGGGAAGCGCAAGGGAATAATTGGTTAATTTTTTGGTGGCCGGCGGTCGGGGACCGGTGACCGCAGGCGGCCGGGCCGCCTTATTTCGCCATCTCCACGGCGCGGGTCTCGCGGATGACATTGACCTTGATCTGGCCCGGATACTCCATTTCGTCTTCGATGCGCTTGCAGATCTCCTTGGCGAGCACCAACGTGCCGGCGTCGTTGACGTCCTCGGGCTTGACCATGACCCTGACCTCGCGGCCGGACTGGATGGCGAAGCTCTTTTCCACGCCCTGGAAGGAGTTGGCGATCTCCTCCAGTTTTTCGAGGCGCTGGATGTAGTTCTCCAGGCTCTCGCGCCGGGCGCCGGGACGGGCCGCGCTTATGGCGTCCGCCGCCTGAACCAGCACCGCTTCCACGCTCTGGGGCTCCACGTCTCCGTGGTGCGCCATGATGCAGTTGATGACGGCTTCGCTCTCGTGATACTTGCGGGCGAGTTCGCCGCCGATGGTCACGTGGGTGCCTTCGACCTCGTGGTCGATGGCCTTGCCTATGTCGTGCAGCAGGCCGCCGCGCTTGGCAAGCTGTACGTCGGCGCCCAGCTCAGCCGCCATAACGCCCGCCAGGTGGCTGACCTCTATGGAGTGCTTGAGCACGTTCTGGCCGTAACTGGTGCGGTATTTCATGCGGCCCAGCAGCATCACCAGTTCCCTGTGCAGGGAGTGCTGGTTGGTCTCGAACACGGCGTTTTCGCCGGCCTCGCGGATCTGGTTGTCGACCTCGCGCCTGGCCTTTTCCACCAGCTCTTCTATGCGGGCGGGATGGATGCGTCCGTCCATGATCAGCTTTTCCAGCGCCACGCGGGCGATCTCGCGCCTGACGGGATCGAAACCGGAGATGATCACGGCTTCGGGGGTGTCGTCGATTATCAGGTCGACGCCGGTAGCGGTCTCGAGGGCACGTATATTCCGGCCTTCACGGCCGATTATGCGGCCCTTCATGTCGTCGTTGGGCAGCGCCACGACGCTTACGGTGGTCTCTGCCACGTGGTCTGCGGCGCACTTCTGGATGGCGAGGGAGATGATGTTGCGGGCTTTCTTGTCCGCCTCGTCCTTGGCCTTGGCCTCGATGTCCCTTACCATTACGGCGGCGTCGTGGTAGGCGTCCTTCTGGACCCGCTGGATGATGATCTGACGGGCCTCGTCCATGGTCATGTTGCTGATGCGTTCCAGTTCGCCCGCCTGCCGGCTTTTCAGCTCCTGAGCTTCGGCTTCCAGCTTTTCGGCTTCGCGGTACTTGTTGTTCAGGCTCTCTTCCCGGGCCTCCACCGCGTCGTACTTCTTCTCAAGGGCCTCCTCCCTCTGGCTCACGCGCCTTTCCAGGCGTGTGACTTCGTTGCGTCTGTCCTTGACTTCCCGGTCAAGCTCGTCTTTGAGGGAAAGGATCTCTTCTTTGGTGGCAAGTATCTGTTCTTTGCGGTATTCGTCCGCTTTGGCCTTGACCTCTTCGGACTTGCGGACGGCTTCCTGCAGCTGCTCTTCGGCAAACTTTTCACTGCGGCCGATTTTGGTTTCGGTGAGATTTCTGCGATATTTATAGCCGCCCAGCGCGCCTATGCCCAGGCCGGATACCGCGGCGATTATACCGATTAATATGTCGCTCAAAATCCGCTTTTCCTCCTTTCAAGAATGTGCATGCTGCGAAATAACATGCGTGTATAGTCAGGGCACAATACCCCATTTGAACAATATCCAACTTATTTTATACAAATCGGGCGCTTTTGTCAATTAAAGCAGTGACAAAAGACCGTAATTTTATTATTAAGTTTATAACACCGGGAAAATGACGGCGCGGAACCGATTTGAATTGAATAAAAAGAAAATCCTGCAAAAACGGGCATACAACATTAAAAAATGGTAAAATATGAATATTCACGCATTACGGTATTGCATTATACATTTGACTGTGGCATAATAGCGCCTATCAACGCTTCCTCAGGAGGAAAAACCATGCCGCTTACGCTGTCCGACAAATGTTTGAATATAAGTCCTTCCGTGACGCTGACCATAGATTCCCGGGCCAAGCAGCTCAGGGCGCTGGGGCTGGATGTGATAGGCTTCGGCGCCGGAGAGCCGGACTTTGATACACCGGATTACATAAAACAGGCCGCAAAGGACGCCCTGGACCTGGGCCAGACCCGCTACACGCCCGTGGCCGGCACGGCGGAGCTCAAGGAAGAGATACAGCACAAGCTGTACCGGGACAATTCGCTGGATTACCAGTTGAGCGAGATAATCGT
>JAGCIC010000128.1 GCA_017648805.1 Clostridia bacterium | reverse complement strand
CGAGCGTTCCGTAAAAGCAGGAGTGAATGGAAGCCCAGTGGGCTTCCAGAGCTGCGAGCGTTCCGTAAAAGCGGTAGTGAATTGACGTCCACCGGACGCAAATTCACTCCCATTCGCGCATTCGCGATGACGCATAAGGGCAGTTCTTACGCTTCGGTGTCGTCAGCCGTTTGCGTCAGCCTCTCAAAGCTAAAAGCTAATAGCTAATAGCTCACAGCTCCCCCCTACTCCCCCACCTTCATCAGATACGCCGAGCTCTCCGTGCCCAGGCGCAGGGGCAGGTAGCGGGTGCCGACTCCGGGGCTCAGAAGCATCCTGTAGCCGCTTTTGTCGGAATAGACGCCGTTTTTGTCCGTGGTCTCGTACAGGTTTTTGAGCTCTTTCCGGTTCAGAAGCGGCTCGCCCGCCACTTTTATCTGCCCGTCGTAAGTGCCGCCGCACAGGAAAAAGTAGCTGCTCTGACCGCCGCCCCGGCTGTTCGCCGCTAGCGCCGCCTGGTTGTAGTAAACGGGCGAAGAGAACATCACCAGCATGGGCCCGCT
The DNA here is from genome assembly GCA_017648805.1 of Clostridia bacterium. The sequence goes on along the minus strand of JAGCIC010000128.1, from coordinate 5,745 downwards.
GCCCGTGTTGCCGAGCCTGAGTGAGTTGGTGGACGCCGCCATCTGGGGCGAAAAGCCGAATATGTTGAGCGTGCTGCCCCGCACCGTGGCCCGGGCGTAGCCGCCCAGGTAGGTGACCGGGCCGTGCATCTCCTCGTTTGTGGGCGCGGGCTCGTTTTCCGAGAGCGTGGCGTATATGCCGCCCGGCAGGTTCAGTTCCCTGAGCCGCTCATTCAGGCGCAGGCGGGCGGCGACCAGTTTCGCGTCCAGGTCTTCATGCGTGAGCAGCCCCGTGAGCAGACCTATCTCGTCGGTCAGCGAGGGCGAAGACACGCCGTTTATGAGCAGCACGTCCGCGCCCTCCCCGCATACGCGCCTGATCGCGCGGAAGGCACGGTCCGCTCCCCAGGAAGTCGAGATGTTGAGGTCGCTAAGATACGCGACCTTGAACATGCCCGTGCCTTTGAAGGGCACGGTGCCGTACTTGAGATGCAGCGTGCGCGCGCTGACCACGGAGTACAGCGTCAGCGCCGTGAATGCCGTTATCAATATCAGGACGATGATGCGGGATGCTTTGTGTTTCATGGTTTTTTAGCTTTTAGCTCTTAGCTCTTAGCTTTTAGACTGCGCCTGCGGGCGCGGGAGTTTAGCTGTCAGCTGACAGCTAACAGCTATTATACCCCATCCCTCCCGCAAAATCAAATAGACCTTGAACATATGCTTTTTTTGCGGTATAATAAAGGGTAAACTTTTTTCTGAAGGAGATTTCCCCATGGAGCTTTCCCGGGGCATCAACCGCTCCCACGCGCTGCTGGTAAGCATACTCATCTGCCTGGCGGCGTTTTTCGCTGCGCTGCTGGCGAGAAACGGCCAGTCCGTGCCGCTCAGAAGCGCCATCCGCCTGAACGCGTCCAGCCTTAGCGACGTGCAGGTGCAGGGGGATCACGTGTATTATCTTGAGGGCGGTTCGCTCCACTGCGTCAACACCAAGGGCAAGTTCGTGTGGAACGCGGGCGTGGACGCGGCGTCCAACTTTTCGGTGAACAAAAGCGGGCTCGCGGTGTGGAGCGGCACCCGCCTGACCACCATAGACATAAACACCGGCGTGCCCCTGGGCAACATACAACTCAGCCAGGACGTATCGTACGCCGTTATGGGCGACGTGTACTCCGCAGCGGTGATCGGCCCGGAGCACTCCTCCCAGGTGGTGCTGACCGACCGTTACGGCAACACCGTGGACACGCTCACGGACTTTGACGAAGTGCTGGTGATGGACTGCGGCTTTTTCGAGGGGCGCGAGATCTTCTGGATCATGACCCTGGACTCCACGGGCAGCGAGCCCGTGTGCCGCATCTCCACCTACAAACCCGGCCGCCGCGAGACGGGCCAGATAAACGACATGGAGCAGCTGATCTACAGGGTCATTTTCCGCTCCAACAGCATACTCGCCGTGGGCACCCGCTACATGGCCATGTACGACTATACGGGCAACGAGACCAAAAGCGCCCGGGTGAACCTGTACGGCTACTATCTCGAGGCGGCGGACGAAAACGAGGAGCCTACGCTGCTGTTCTGCCCTTCCTCCCCGACGGGGGCGGTCAGGGACGCCAGGGCGATCTTCGCCGGCAACGAGTACCTGCTGCACATGCCCGTGGAGTGCCGGCGCCTGCTGGTGAAGGACCAGACCGTGTACGGCATCAGCCGCGAGCGCCTGGCAGTGACAACGCTGGGCACCGGCGACGTGGTGACCTACCTGCTGCCCATGCAGGTGAACGACGTGATAGGCATCACCGCGGACAAGACCGCCGTCATCACGTCCGGCGGCGCGATATATCTGATACGGCTTCCGTAAAGCAGACTGATCGAAATGCGTCCGCGACGCATTTCGATCATTTATGATTGCTCCGGATGTTTTGCAAACACCCGGAGCAATCAAGGGACGGGATTTCCTGAAACCCTGCGGGGTTTCCGACCCATGTGGCGTTCGCGACCCATGTGGCGTTCGCGGCTCTGGAAGCACACTGTGCTTCCATTCACTACCGCTCACGGCTCTGAAGCACACTGTGCTTCCATTCACTACCGCTTACGGCTCTGAAGCCCACCGGGCTTCCATTCACTCCTGTTCGCGTCTTCGCGATGACGCTTCTGCGGAAGCAACAATCTTTGCCGCCTTATGGCGACGACCAACGACTTTTGACTGATGACCGCGGACGCGGCGGCGTCTGCCGCCGCTGCGGATAGAAAAACGGGGTTTTCGGGAAGCAAATAATACAGGGGGAAAATATCATGAAAAAACTTTTCGCGCTCATGCTGATACTGGCGCTTATTTCGGGCGTGTCCGCGCCGGCGGAGGCGGGCGAAGACTGGGAACTCGTCCTGCTCACCGCCAAAACCGCGGAGATTGTGAAGTATTACGGCTCCGCTTCCGAGCTCGAGATCCCTTCCAGGGTGTACGGATACACGATCACGAGCATAGGCTTCAGCGCGTTCGAGTACTTGAGCGGCCTTAAGAGCGTGACCATCCCCGAGGGCGTGACCGCGATAGGCGATGGGGCGTTTTACGGCTGCCCCGACCTGACAAATGTCACCTTCCCCGAGAGCATCACGGATATAGGCTCCTACGCGTTTGGACACTGCGCCGCGCTTGCGGGCGTGACCCTCCCCTCCGGCTTAAAGCGCCTGGGCGAGGGCGCGTTTCTGGGCTGCGCCGCGCTTGCGGACGTGACCTTCCCCGAGGGCCTCTCGGAAATAGGTCCCTACGCGTTTCGGGGCTGCGCCGCGTTTACGGGCGTGACCCTCCCCGCAAGCATCGCGGAGATCGGCGCGAATCCCTTCGCTAACTGCCCCGCGCTGAAAGAGATAAGCGTGCCGCCCTCCTGCGCGCTTTTCGAGACGGCAGACGGCGCGCTGTACTCAAAGGCGGACGCGCGCCTGTTGAGCGTCCCCGGCACGTATCAGGGCACGTTCACCGTACCCGACGGCGTAAAGATCATAGGCGAGGCCGCGTTCATCTCCTGCGCGGGCGTTACGGGCGCGGTCCTGCCCGAGGGGCTGACCGAGATAGGCGACGACGCGTTCTACGACTGCGCGGCTCTGACGGACGCCGCCATCCCGGACAGCGTGACCAAGATAGGATTTGGCGCGTTTTACGGCTGCGCGGGCCTGACGGGCGTGACCGTGCCCGGCGGCGTGGAATACATAGATCAAATGGCGTTCTCCGGCTGCGCGGGCCTGACGGACGTGACCATCCGGGAGGGCGTGACGCGCATAGGCTTCGGGGCGTTCTCCGACTGCGCGTGCCTGACGGGCGTCGTCATTCCCGGCAGCGTGACGAACATAGACTACGGGGCGTTCTGGAACTGCGTCAGTCTGAAAAGCGCGGCCGTCCCCGCCGGCGTGACCGAGATCGATGAGGCTGCGTTCGACCAGTGCGCCGAAGACTTCGTGATGACCGTGGAAAAGGGTTCTTACGCCGAACAGTACTGCCGTGACAACGGCCTGAACTGTCGGTATCCCGACTGACCTGAGGACCGGGTTTTTTGACATGCACGAACTCGGGATAGTCAAACACGTGATAAATTCCGTATCGGACATCGCCGCGGAAAACGGCATGTCCCGCTTGAGCCGCGTCAAGCTCGGCGTGGGCGAGGTGAGCGGCGTTATAAACGACCTTATGGCAGACTGCTGGGAGTGGTACTGCAAAAAGAGCCCGCTTATGGACGGCTGCCGCCTGGAAACGGAAGTGCTGGAAGCCGTGACTTACTGCACCGCCTGCGAAAAAGAGTACGAGACCGTGAAATACGGGCGCACCTGCCCCTTCTGCGGTTCGGGCGAGACCTATCTCCTCCGCGGCAGCGAGTGCGTGATAAAGGAGATAGAAGGAGAGTAGCTGATAGCTGTCAGCTGTCAGCTGTCAGAAGCTGACGCAGGAAAACATGCATTCACCGTTTACCCATTTCCCCGCGCCGACAGGCGCGTTCTATCAGCCAGAAGCTAACAGCTAACAGCTAATAACTGACAGCTCCAAAAAAATCATACAGAGGATACCGCCATGTCACCAGCCTACCGCTATTTCAAGACCCTGTACCGCATAATCGAATCCCTGCTGATACGGCTGCTTCTGCAGCCGCTTAAACTGCTGCCCGTAAAGCCCAACCGGGTGCTGTTCACCGCCTTCATGGAAAAGCAGTACGCCTGCAATCCCAAGTACATAAGCCGGGAGCTCAGGCGCCGCTACGGGGACAGGCTGGAGATACTCTGGTCCTTCCGCCACCCGGAAAGGTTCCCGGACCTGGAAAAGGAGGAGGGCGTGAAAGTGATAGGCTCCTCCAACTTCAGGTATTACGTTTACGCGCTGACCAGCCGGGTGATCGTGACAAACACGCTGTTCAAGCCCACCCTTCCCCGCAGGAGGGGCACGCTTATAATCAACACCTGGCACGGGGGCGGCTCCTACAAGAAGATACAGCAGAAGTTCTTCGACAAGATCCGCCGCGCGGGCATAAAGCTGTACATGTCCTCCTCCCGCGCGTTCACCGAGGAGACCATACGCGGCAGCCTGAACTTCAAGGGCGAGGTCATGGAAGTGGGCATGCCCAGGAACGACATACTGTTCGATCCCCCGTCTCAGGATAAAATAGAAGAGATCAGGAAAAAGATCGGCCTTAAGCCCGGGCAGAAGCTGTGCCTGTACGCCCCCACCTGGCAGAAGGACTGGGTGGTGCACTACAACATGCCGAACTATGAGGAGACCGTAAAGGCGCTGGGTGAGCGCTTCGGCGGCGAATGGGTGATGGGCTACCGTTCCCACCACGTGACCATGTATCTGGACCAGACCAAAGCCGCCGAGGGCGCGCTGGACCTGACCCTGTACCCCGACATGCAGGAGCTGCTGCTCGTGTGCGGCTGCCTGATCACGGACTATTCCTCCTGCATCTGGGACGCGTCGCTCACCTTCACCCCCACCTTCCTGTACTGCACCGACCTTAAGGAATATCTGAAAAAATACGAGTTCTATTCCGACATCCGCACCTGGCCCTATCCCCTGGCGGAAAACATGGACGAGCTCAAAGCCAACATCGCCTCCTTCGATCAGGCCGCATACGAGGCCGCCTGCCGCGCCCACCACGAAAAGCTGGGTTCCTGCGAGACGGGCCGCGCCACTGAATATGTGTGCGACCGCATAGCCGCTGTGACCAAAATGAATTAGACGGAGTCAGCTAAAAGCTCCCCGAAGAGGCGGCAGACGCCGCAGATGACTGTAAGGCAATGGCAGAAATAATCCTTGAACTCAACGACCCTGCGGGGCTGCTGCCCGAAGGGTGCGAAAACCGAATAAAAGCGTATCTCGCCCGGGCGCTGGAGCTTAACCGCGTTCCCCGCGCGGCGGCGTGCCTGTCCGCTGTGGACGAGGAGGAGATCCGCCGGCTGAACCGGGAGTTTCGCTCCACGGACCGGGAGACGGACGTGCTGTCCTTCCCCCTGGTGCCCTTTACGCCCCGCAACACGGCGCTTGGTGCGCCCGAACTGCTTGTTTCCGCCTACGACCCCGCCTTTGACGCGCCGTTTCTGGGCGACATAGTGCTCAACGTCTCCCGCGCGAAGGAGCAGGCGGAGGAGTACGGCCACAGCCTGATGCGGGAGGTGTGCTACCTGTGCGTGCACTCGCTGCTTCACCTGATGGGCTACGACCATATGGCGGACGGGGACAAACAGGCGATGCGAAAGATGGAAAAGGAGATCATGGGAGACGAATAGCCATTAGCT
>JAGCIC010000127.1 GCA_017648805.1 Clostridia bacterium | reverse complement strand
TACTTTTTCAGGTACTTGGCCAGTATATAGCCCGTCTTGCCCTTGTAGGTGCAGCGGATAAAGCCGTTCACGGGGCCGGTGCAGGAAGTCACTATCGCGTACAGGGGCACTTTGGCCAGCCGCTCGGCGGAGGTGGAAGCCGTCTTGCGCAGGCTCGCCCACTCGTTTACGCCGGTGACCATCTGGTTTACCAGGATGCCGTCGGAATACTTGTAGTCGGTCATCTGCAGGTACTGCTGCAGTATGTAACCCGTGCGGCCGTTCCACTCGCAGCGAATGAAGCCGTTTTCGGCGGCGGAGCAGTTGGTCACCAGTTCGCCCAGGTGCACTTTATATATGCGGGTGGACTTGGTGTCCGGTTTTTCCCTAAGGGACACATATTCGTTGCATTTTACTACCTGCATTATGGGGGTCACTCCCGCCGCGAACGCGGGCAGCAGGGAGAGGAGCAGTCCCATGCACAGGACAAGCGCCAGCAGTTTTTTCATGGTTGAGCCTCCTTGTGGTTTGCTTGCGTTTTCATTTATGTTTGACGTCACGGCGTGCACAAAAGTTCGGGCGCGCGGGCAGCGGGAAACGCCCCGGGGCACAGAACCGTACACATTCAAAATTTTACCTTTTTTGCCCGCGGATGTCAAGGCGGACGGAGATTTTAACCGCTGCCGGGCCCGGCATACCGCACGCGCCGGAGGGCTGAACGGAGCGCGGTCCCATATTGCGGAAAAATAAGGTTGCGTTCCTGTCAAAACTCGTGTATAATATAACCAGCTATCGGGAGGACCGTCTTTGCGCGGGCGCGCCGCCCAATGCGGGTCTTTCCGGCAATAAAGACAAGGAGAACCGTCTATGAAGAAGCTCATCACCCTGATGCTGGCTCTGGCGCTCTGCCTGAGCCTGGTATCCGTTTCGGCGGTCGCCGAAGAACCCTTCAAGATCGTGATGATGGTGGACAACACCGTCGTCAACCAGAACAACGGACGCGACGCCTTCGAGGCCCGCTGGGAAGAGCTCAACCCCGGCTTCGACCTGGAGATCGTACAGCCCGACCACAGCGCCTACTACGACGTCATGCAGCAGCGCATGTCGTCCGGCGACTGGCCTGACGTGGTGCTGCTTTCCGCCACCTACTATTCCGATTACGCCGCCAACGGCGTGCTGTGGGATATGACCGAGGCGTGGGAAGAGAGCCAGACCAAGAACTCCGGCCGCTTCAACGGCGATTCCGTCATCGAAGGCCTGAAGATCGACGGCAAGCTCTACGGCTTCAGCCCCGCCCGCGGGAACGGCTGCGTCACCTACGTTAAGAAGGCCTGGCTGGACGAGGTAGGCATGGATGCCCCCACCACCTATGAAGAGTACATCGCCATGTGCGAAGCCTTCGTAGAGAAGTTCGGCACCTACGCGGTTTCCGCCGCCGGCTTCGTGGGCAACGAGGCTCCCTTCGTAAACTACCTGCCCGAGTTCTATCAGGACGCCTATCCCTTCTTCATTCAGCAGGAGGACGGCACCTGGGTGGACGGCTTCCTTGAGGAGAACATGAAGGACGCGCTGCAGCGCATACAGGACGCAGTGGCCGCCGGCATCATCGACAAGGAGACCCTGACCAACAAGACCTCCGATGCCCGCAACAAGTTCTATGACGACAAGTTCGGCGTGTTCACCTACTGGGCGGGCACCTGGGCGACCAACTTGAAGACCAACCTGGAAAGCCACGGCAGGGACGACGAACTGATCGTTCTTAAGCCCCTGGAAGAGAGCCCCATGTACTATGACCGCGTGCCTCCCGTATGGTGCATCACCACCAAGTGCTCCGATCCCCAGAAAGTGTTCGACGCCTTCATCGACACCATGCTCGACGGCGGCGACTGCCAGATGCTGTGGACTTACGGCGCGGAAGGCGTGCACTGGTCCAAGAGCGCCGGCACCGTGCTGGCCGGCACCGAAAAGGAAGTCACCTATGAGGACGGCCAGTTCCACATGCTGGAGAACCTGGAGAGCGCCGGTACTCTCTACACCAAGAACCACATCGATCCCATGCTGAGCCTGGCTGCCTTCGCCGAAGGCTACTATGATCCCAGGGAAGCCAGCGTGAAGCCCGAAGCCAAGGCTGCCGCCGAGCTGTTCAACGCCAACAGCCGCCTGGCTTCCATCGTGCCCACCACGGAAGAGATGAGCCAGCTGAACGGCGACCTGACCTCCATCAAGAACGAGATCATCGCCGACATCGCCCTGGGCAAGATCAGCGTGGAAGAGGGCTATGAGCGCTTCGCCGAGGAAGGCCTCGCGCTGTCCAACACCATCGTGGAGAGCCTGAATGCCCTGAACTAAACTCGGATCCGATCCGATCGGGGGCGGCGGCCGGTGCCGCCGCCCCATTTTCTTTATTCTGCCGGGGCGTCCGGCGACACAAGAAAGGAGGGCTCCGTTTGGCCTTGGCGACTTACAACGGCACGCTGCATATGGGTAAGAAGAAACCCCTGCTGCAGCGCATGGGCAAATACTGGGGCTTTTACCTCATGTTCATACCCGTGCTGGTTTTTGCGGCAGTGTTCCATTACGCTCCCATGGCCGGCATAAGATATTCTTTCTTCTCCTGGAAGATCGTGGATATACCGAACTGGGTGGGGCTTGCGAACTTCACAAGGCTGTTCGGCCAGAGCCAGTTCTCGGTCTCGTTCTGGAACACCATCGTTTTCTCGGTGGTCAAGCTGCTGCTCAACACGGGTTTCGCGGTAGTGATCTCGCTGCTGCTCAACGAGATAATCTCCCTGCCGTTCAAAAAACTGAGCCAGACGATCATTTACCTGCCCCACTTCATGTCCTGGGTCGTGACGGCCTCCGTGTTCAGCCTGCTGCTTTCGCCGTCCAACAGCGGCCTCGTCAACCAGCTGCTGCTGCGCACGGGCGTAATAAACGAAAGCATCTACTACATGGCGGACAACGGCTGGTGGAAGGTGTGGTACTACATCGTCAACCTGTGGCGTGAGACCGGCTGGCAGACCATAATCTTCATGGCCACGCTCACGGGCATCGACCCCGGCATATACGAGGCCGCCTCCATAGACGGCGCGGGCCGCTGGAAGAAGATGTGGTACGTGACCATGCCCGCGCTGGCAAACACCATAATCACCGTGCTCATACTCAACCTGGCGAAGATAATGAACCTGTTCGAAAGCGTGTTCGTGCTTCAGAACGACTCCGTCAGGCGCGCCACTAACGTGCTGCAGACCTACATCTATTACCAGACGTTCAACAGCGGCGCGTCCGCGGACTACGGCTTCACCACCGCAGTGGGCCTGTTCCGCTCGATAGTGGGCCTGGGGCTGATGCTCGTGTGCAACTTCGCGTCCAAGAAAGTCCGCGGACGCGGCATAGTGTAAGGGGGGAGAACGATGGCAAACAAAGAAACCACTTTCGTCACCCCGGCCGGCATCAGAGTGCAGGGTCCGCCCAACATAAAGAAGCCCAAGTCCAAGTACACGGCATTCAACTTTGTGAACGGCTTCATATTCATCGCCGTGTGCCTTATCGTGCTGGTGCCCATCTGGAAGGTCGTTATCGACTCTCTGGACCTGACCGCCGGCTACGGCCTTAAGCTGCTGCCCACGAAGTTCGGCCTGGACGGCTACATATCCGTGTTTTCCAACCAGTCGCTTCTGAGACCTTTGTGGGTGAGCGTTTACACCACGGTGACCGGCACGCTGATAGGCCTTCTGCTCTCCACCATGGGCGCTTACGTGCTCATACAGTGGGACATGCCCTTCCGCACGACCCTGGCCAACCTGCTTCTGTTCACCATGATCTTTTCTGGCGGCATGATCCCCAGCTACCTGGTCATGCGCGGCATCGGCCTTACGGACAACCCCTGGGGCCCGATACTGCTGCCGGCGATCAACGTGTACAACCTGGTGCTGATGCGCAACTTCTTCGAGGGCATACCCAAGTCCCTCTTCGAGAGCGCGGACCTGGACGGCTGCAGCCCCATGGGCGCGTTCTGGCGCATCGCGCTGCCCCTTTCCAAGGCGGCGCTGGCGTCCATAGGCCTCATGTTCGCGGTGGCCTACTGGAACGACTACACCAACTTCAAGCTCTATATCACCGACCGCAACCTGTACAACTTCCAGATGAAGCTGAGGGACATGATGCAGTCCTCCGACCTGCCCGAGGCGGTGGGCAGCGCCACGGAAAACACGATCCGCAACGCCTGCGTCATCACGGCCATCCTGCCGTTCATGCT